>JAOZRQ010000489.1:3080-5306 GCA_029940115.1 Desulfobacterales bacterium | reverse complement strand
GCGGAACTACAAACTTTCAGCTTAAAAAAATGTAAACCCATAAATGAAGGATGCCCATTTTTTTCAGAAAAACTGGATATCATAAAGAACTCAAAGCGTCACACCATCTGGAGCAATTTTGCTCCCAAACTCCCCTCAGACATCAAAGGAACCCCAAAACGTCACACAATGTGGAGCAATTTTGCAAATTGCTTTTTCCAAACTCCTCAGACATCAGAAGAACCTCAAAACGTCATAACGGCCCAGTGGTTCAGACAGAACACAGCAACTCCCTCTTTGCATGTCCGATGCCGCTGTCCACAATGAAACGGGTGTGTCCTTTTATCATGAACTTGATTTCAGCACGTTTCAGAATAGGCCGTCTAAAGTCAGACTCAGACGCTGTCGCTGCGCCGAATGACGTGTACTCTCCGTATGGATCACAGAATTGCGAAGGACTGTGAGCAACACCAGCTCAAGAGGCTGTCCGATTCTTCATCGGATATCATTCTGTTGAAAGTATCCAGAAGAGAATGGAACAAGGCCATACCATTGGGATTCTGTCTAAGGAAAGGCTTGTCGGAACGGGTACGCTTCTCGGTTCTGAGATCATGGGCGTCTTTGTTCATCCAGAATCGCAGGGGAACGGATACGGCAAAGAGATCATGCGCCATTTTGAAGAAAAGGCTTTGGCAAGCGGCATGAATGACCCTTTGTCGTTAGACGCGTCCGTGGTCTCAAAGACGTCCATGGGATACTCAGTTCTGAGACACGCATCCATAGATGTTGGCAATGATCAAAAGCTTGCGTATTATCAGATGGAAAAGCGTCTTTAACCCCGTGCCCTGCCCTTGCCCGGCATGGCAGGGCACATGGGCAGGGGCACGGCAGGGGCCTGCTGGAAATGTCAGAATAAATTCCTGTAGCCAAAACTGAAAGTTGAATTTTGTTGACAAGTCTCTTTTGTCAGGATAAAAATGCGTTTATCTGGATTCTGGGCGATTGGCTCTCGGCTCTGGGCTCTCGGTTGAATTCCCGATAGTGCCCAGAACCCAGAGCCCAGAACCCTTTTTCATGGAAGCATCAGGAGAATAAAACCATGTCTGAAAATATGATCGGATCTGTATTGGTGGTGGGCGGCGGGATTGCCGGAATGCAGTCCGCCCTGGATTTGGCCGACTCGGGGTATTATGTTTACCTGCTGGAAAAATCCCCATCCATCGGTGGGGTGATGTCCCAGTTGGACAAGACGTTCCCCACCAATGACTGTGCCATGTGAATCATCTCGCCCAAACTGGTCGAGGTCGGCCGGCATATGAACATTGAACTGATTACATACGCGGATCTTAAGTCTGTGGAAGGTTCCCCAGGCAACTTCAAAGTAAAGGTGAAAAAGCGCGCCCGCAGCATCCACATGGATCTGTGTACAGGATGCGGGGCATGTGTGGAAAACTGCCCGGTGATGTATCAGGCGTGATGCGTGAAACGTGATGCGTGAAACGTGATGCGTGATGCGTGAGACGTGATGCGTGAAACGTGAAACGTGAAACGTGAGACGTGATTCGTGGAATAAATACTTGGCCAGAAATTGTCAGGCACGGTGGATTCCGGGTCGGGTTGAAAAAAAGTCCCTTTTTTCAGCCCGGAATGGCAGATTGGGTTGCCACGCATCACGTCTCACGCATCACGTCTCACGTCTCACGCATCACAAAGGATGAGTTATGGAAAACAGAGTGACCATTGACTGGGATAAGATAGACCAGATCATTGAGAAATATAATCGGGATCAGGAATCCCTCCTGATGATCATGCAGGATATCAGCGACATTTACAACTATATGCCCCCAGAGACGCTTCCGTTTCTGTCCAGAAAGCTGGGAGTGGCTGACACCTTGGTTTACAGCGTGGCCAGCTTTTACAAGACCATCAGCTTGGAACCCCGTGGGAAGTTCATTGTCAATGTTTGCACAGGGACCGCCTGCCATGTGCGGGGAGCGGAAAAGATCACCGAGGCCTTGGAAGGCAGTCTGGACATCAAGGAGGGCCGGACAACCGCTGATCAGATGTTCACCTTGGAGGCGGTCCGCTGTATCGGATGCTGTGCGTCGGGTCCGGTGATCACCGTGAACCAAGACACCCACGGCGGTCTGGATCGCTCCAGCGTGTTGAAGGTGATTGATGACTACAGACAGCTTGAAACTTGAGACTTGAGACTTTGAACTGGAGATTGGCTTCACGATCGGTTCG
>JAOZRQ010000489.1:0-2980 GCA_029940115.1 Desulfobacterales bacterium | reverse complement strand
GATTGCCAAGTCCGAGCCGCCGGATTTGGCAATCCGGCGGAAGCATCAGGGGAAGGTTCTCCATCGCTCGGTTCGGATTGCCAAGTCCGAGCCGCCGGATTTGGCAATCCGGCGGAAGCATCAGGGGAAGATGAAGTCATTGCAAGTTTCAAATTTCAAAACGGAGGCGACAAGAGAGAATGGCAGCATTAGAGAGCAGAGAGGATCTGGGACAACACAGAGACTCACTCAGAACTGAGAGAGAGGCGTCAAAAAAGCGGCTCATCTCCCTGTGCGCGGGATCCGGTTGCGGCGCTTACGGCACGGCAAAAGTATATCAGGCGTTGGCCGATGAGCTGGAAAAACAGGGGATCAAGGATCAGGTGGAGGTCAAACTGACCGGATGCCACGGATTTTGTGAAAAGGGCCCGATCATGGTGATCCACCCCGAAGGCATCTTTTACCCCCAGCTCAGGGAGGACCATATCCCGGAGATCGTCGAGAAGACCATCAGAAGCGACGAACTGGTCGCGGCCCGGGTGTATAAGGATCCGATATCCAAAAAGAAGATCGCGCAGGAGCATGACATCCCCTTCTACAAGCTTCAGGAGCGGATCATCTTCGGAAACAACGGGATGATTGATCCCACCGACATTGACGATTACATTGCGGTCGGTGGGTATGGCGCGCTGGAAAAGGCGCTGTTCGAGATGGCCCCTGAGGCGATCATCGAGGAGGTGAAGAAGTCAGGTCTGAGGGGACGCGGGGGCGGCGGATTCCCCACGGGCATCAAATGGGCCACCTGCCGCAGACATGAGGGTGCCCGATATGTCATCTGCAACGCGGATGAGGGAGACCCAGGCGCGTACATGGATCGGAGCCTGCTGGAAGGAAACCCCCACAGTGTCATTGAGGGGATGATCATCGGGGCCTACGCCATCGGTTCCCATGAGGGATATGTCTATGTCCGGCATGAATACCCGCTGGCGGTGACCAACTTGAGCATTGCCCTGAAAAAGGCCAGGGAGATGGGGCTGTTGGGAAAGAATGTCTTGGGCTCCGGATTTGACTTTGACATCCATATCAGCCGAGGCGGCGGCGCGTTTGTCTGTGGCGAGTCCACAGCGCTGATGGCCTCGCTTGAAGGGAAGCCGGGTCGTCCCAGGGCAAAATATGTCCACACAGTGGCAAAAGGGTTTCGCCAGAACCCCTCAAATCTGAACAATGTGGAAACTTGGGCCAATGTGCCGGTGATCATCAACAGAGGAGCGGACTGGTACGCGTCCATCGGGACCGAAAGAAGCAAGGGCACCAAGATATTCTCTTTGGTGGGCAAGGTGGTCAACACCGGTTTGGTGGAAGTCCCCATGGGGACCAGCCTGAGAACCATCATCCATGACATCGGCGGCGGCATTCCCAAGAAGAAAAAATTCAAGGCGGTTCAGACCGGAGGGCCCTCCGGCGGATGTATCCCCGAACAGTTCCTGGATCTGGGCGTTGACTTTGACGAGCTGACAAAAGTCGGTTCCATCATGGGATCCGGCGGCATGATCGTCATGGACCAGGACACCTGCATGGTGGATGTGGCCCGCTATTTCATGGATTTTCTGAAAGAGGAATCCTGTGGCCAGTGCAACCCCTGTCGGGAAGGGATCAAGCAGATGCTCGACATTCTGACCGGCATCTGCGACGGCAAGGGAAAGGAAGGGGATATTGAACTGCTTGAGGAGCTCGGCAGCATGATCCAGAAGTTCTCCCTCTGCGGTCTGGGCACCTCCGCGCCGAATCCGGTGCTGACCACCATCCTCTACTTCCGAGATGAATACGAGTCGCATATTCATGACAAGAAATGCCCCGCGGGCGTGTGCAAGCCGCTCTTTCATTATGAAATTGACGAGGAGGCCTGTACCGGATGTCAGGTCTGTGCCCGCAAATGCCCCCAAGAGGCCGTGACTGGCGAAAAGAAGAAGCCGCACACGCTGGATCAGGAGAAATGCATCAAATGCGGCATCTGCTATGAAGGGTGCAAGTTCGATGCGATTCTGATTCGTTAATCAAAGAAACCCGGCTTCTGATGTTTTTGGTGGCCTTGATCATCGTTTCGGCCACCCTGCTCCCGCCGGATTGCCAAATCCGGCGGGCGGCCTGGATTTGGCAATCCAGGCCGGGCAAGGTTGGTCCAAACGATGATCAAGGTCGTTTTTGGTGATCTGCTGCAACCTGAAACCCTGAGGATGAAACCCGGCTTCTGATGTCTTTGGCGATCTGTTGCAACCTGAACGCTGAAACTCTTGGAGATGATGAAACCCGGCTTCTGATGTTTTTGGTGATCTGTTGCAACCTGTTTTCTTATGCGTTGGCGGCATATCATTCATATTGTCGGAATACTGGTGATTTCCTGAGGCTCTTCATGCTGTTTCCGTTGCTTGTGGGGCTGATGTATGGGGATCAGAGCGTCACGCCTTGGTGATCGCCATGAATCTGACCTAAGTGCATGATTCCAAAAATAATGTCCGGGTTCCTTTATAAGCTTAACCCGGACATTATTTCTGGAACTGAGCACTAAGGTACTTAATTGGAAAATTTGTCCCATTTAAAAAAATAAAAAAAATGACCCCTGATCAAAATTTTTTATTGACAAAGCTTCAAATAGGCATTATATATTTATTTACACAAGCGGGGGCCGTTAACTCAGTCGGTAGAGTATCTGCCTTTTAAGCAGAGAGTCGCTGGTTCGAGCCCAGCACGGCCCACCATGCAAAAAAAATGTTCTGAGTCCCCATCGTCTAGCCTGGTCCAGGACACCGGCCTTTCACGCCGGCAGCAGGGGTTCAAATCCCCTTGGGGACGCCACCATAAAAATAAAAGGGGTGCGAAGAAATTCGCAGCCCTTTTTTTGTTCCCAAAAAATTTTAAATAACTGACCCTGAGTACAGGACAAAAAGTCGGGAAGGGCGAGAAACCCGGCTTTTTCCAAAACTGGCCGACTTCCCAACTGCAA
>JAOZRQ010000488.1:2524-5307 GCA_029940115.1 Desulfobacterales bacterium | reverse complement strand
TCGAGCTCACAGCTTCGAGCTCACAGCTTCGAGCTCACAGCTTCGAGCTCACAGCTTCGGGCTCACAGCTTCGAGCTCACAGCTTCGAGCTTACAGCTTTGAGCTTACAGCTTCCAAGGAGGAATAGATGAAACTCGGGTATATTGACTATCTGAACTGCTATCCGTTCTACTATCATATGATGGAGAAAGAGCCGCTCCCAGATGTGGAGATCATCCCGGGATATCCGGGTGAACTGAACAAATGGATGATTGATCGGGAACTTGATATCAGTCCCATTTCGGCAGCCGCGTACGCGGATATGCAGGCGGATGCCCTTCTTCTCCCTGATTTCTGCCTCAGTTCCATTGGCTATGTCCGCTCGGTGGTCCTCAACAGCCGGGTTCCCATTGAATCATTGCACAGGAGAAAGGTCGGGCTGTCCAACGCCTCTCAGACCTCGGTGGTGCTTCTGAAGATTCTCCTCAGAAAATACTACGACGTGGATCCTGAGTACCTCCTGACAGGCCCGAAACCCTCCCTGATATCTGAGAACTTGGACGCGGCACTGGTCATCGGCAATGAGACCATGACGCGGAACATCGAACCTGTCCCGTACACCTATGATCTGGGGGATCTGTGGTTGAGAAAGACTCGGTTTCCGGTGGTATTCGCCGTCTTTGCCACAGACAAGACCGCTCTGGAAAGGTATCCCATTCAGATCGGCGCGGTGGTGAAATCGTATCGTCAGTCCCTCTGCTGTCTTGAGACCGAAAGGGATTCCCTGATTCAGAAAGCCAGTGAGAGATACCCGGATATCCAATATGACATATCCACCTATTACCGACTGCTGCAGTACAACTTTACAGAAGAGTTGAAAGACGCGTTGCGGTTTTACTTTGATCTTGCGGCAGAACTCGGATTGCTCAACAAGGTGGAGCGATTGAACTTTGTCTGAAACTTGATTATCAAGTTTTTTTGGCGAGGGACGAGGAAAATGGCGAGGGCGGGGCGCATTCACGAGTTGGGGGATCGCTCCTTCATTGTCCCGCAGGGACTTGTGAAAGTGGCCCGGCAATTCATTGCCGGGGTCGGACATGCATGATTTTTTGTTCAGTCCCGTGGGGACGACCGGACTTGTTGAAACGCAATGGGACGTTCCGGTCGTCCCCACGGGACTCGGGGCTTCTGCCAACTCACCCCGGCAATGAATTGCCGGGCTGTTCTCAGCAGTCCCCGCGGGACTCCCCCAACTCATAAATACGCCCGCGAGGATGCCTTTGATTCCATCGCGGTTGTCGATTTGGAGCGCCATCCGGACTGGCATCGCGTCTTCTCCGAAAATCTGGACGCGAGGCGCATCTGCTCGGATCTGGAGATTCTGCTGGGCCAGCGGATCGTGCCGGGACGGACCCTCCTCTTCATTGACGAGATCCAAGCGTTTCCCCGGGCGATCACGGCCCTTCGCTACTTTTACGAGGAACTGCCCGCGCTCCATGTGGTCGCGGCCGGCTCCCTGCTGGAATTTGCCATGGGGGAGATGTCATTCCCGGTCGGGAGGGTCCAGTTTCTCACCCTTCATCCGCTCTGCCTTGCCGAATATCTTTTGGCAACGGGCAATGACGGGGCCGCGGAGATGATTCTCAAACCGCCGAGGCGCGTTTCGCAGGCCACCCATGAGTTTCTCTGTGACGCGCTCCGACGATATTTCTTCATCGGCGGGATGCCCGAAAGTGTCTCCGCGTATGTGGAGACCGGGTCAATGTGGGAATCCTTCGACGTGCAGGCGGAGATCTGCGACACCTACCGGATGGACTTCGCAAAATACAGCCCCCAAGCAGACAAGCATTGCCTGAATGCGATCCTGACAAGCCTCGCACAACGCGTCGGCCAGCAGACAAAATATGCCAGACTCGCCAACGGATACACCAATCCGACACTGAAAAAGGCATTTGATCTGCTCTGCAAGGCAAACGTGGCCAGAAAGGTCCCGTCGGTCAACCCATCGGGATTGCCGTTGGGTGCCAGCGCGTCCGCGAAGGTGTTCAAGGCTCTGTTGGTTGACATCGGGCTGATGCGCCATCTGTCGGGCATGCCGGTGGATGTCGAATACAACCGGGACGACCTGCTGAATGTTTGCCGGGGGGCCATGGCGGAGCAGTTTGTGGGTCAGGAGATGGTGCTGTCACAAAAAGGGGAGCTCTGTTACTGGTCAAGACAGGCCAAAAGTAGCACCGCGGAGGTGGACTACGTCGCGGTCACTGACGGCCAAATTCGTCCGGTGGAGGTGAAAAGCGGGCCTTCCGGACGGCTCAGAAGCCTGCTCAGAAGCCTGCATCTCTTTTTGCAGACGTATCCGGACTGCCCCGGAGGCGTTGTTCTTTCCGCACAGCCGTATGCGGAGATGCCTGAAAAGCGGATCACGTTTGTTCCCTTGTACTTTGCCTTTTCCGCGACGCATCCTCAAAAAGAAACCCGGCTTTTTCCAAACGGGTCGATTCCCCATTCAAAAAGAAACCCGGCTTTTTCCAAACGGGTCGACTCCCTGCCAGAAAAAGCCGGGTTTCTTCCCCATTCAAAAAGAAACCCGGCTTTTTCCAAACGGGTCGACTCCCCTGCCGGGTTTCTTTCCCACTCAATAAAGAAATCCGGCTTTTTCCAAACGGGTCGACTCCCCTGCCAGAAAAAGCCGGGTTTCTTCCCCTTCCAAACGGGTCGACTCCCCTGCCAGAAAAAGCCGGGTTTCTTTCCCACTCAATAAAGAAACCCGGCTTTTTCCAAACGGGTCGACTCCCCTGCCAGAA
>JAOZRQ010000488.1:0-2424 GCA_029940115.1 Desulfobacterales bacterium | reverse complement strand
AACCCGGCTTTTTCCAAACGGGTCGACTCCCCTGCCAGAAAAAGCCGGGTTTCTTTCCCGAACGGGCCGACTCCCTGCCAGAAAAGCCGGGTTTCTTTCCCGGAGATGGGACGCCTCCACCCCATTCTACATGAACTGCGATGCCTGAATTGGGTTCGCCTTCAGGTATTCAAGCCGGTTCAGCCCGTTGACGTACGCTTTGGCGCTGGCGATGATGATGTCTGGGTCCGCGCCTTTGCCCAAGGCCACCAGCCCGTTCTCCCGCAAGCGCACGGTCACCTCACCGAGCGCGTCCGTGCCGCCGCTGAGCGCGCTCACGGAGAATCGCAGAAGCTCCGACTCCGCGCCGGTCAGTTTGGCAATCGTGTTGAACGCGGCGTCAATGGGGCCGTTGCCATAGCCCGCGTCCTTGACGGACCGGCCGTTGATGGTCAGCTTCACGCTCGCCATGGGCAAGACCGTGGTCCCGCTGGTGACATGCAGGTATTCGAGCTGGAAGATGTCGGACGTCCGCAGAATGCCCTCGGTGACGATCACCTCCAAGTCCTCATCCACCACATGCTTCTTCTTGTCCGCCAGCTCCTTGAACTTGGTGAAGACAAGGTTCAGCTCCTCATCCGACAGGTCATACCCCATGTTCTTCAGACGATCCCGAAGGGCATGGCGGCCCGAATGCTTGCCGAGAACCAGCTTGTTCCGGTTCAGGCCGATGGTCTCCGGCTTCATGATCTCATACGTCATCGGGTTTTTCAGAACCCCGTCCTGATGGATCCCGGCCTCATGGGCGAACGCGTTGGCCCCGACAATCGCCTTGTTCGGCTGCACCATGATGCCGGTGATCATGCTCACCAGCCGGCTGATCGGGTATATCTCCTCGGTATTGATGTTCGTCTCCATGGGGAGATAGTTGGGCCGGGTGTGCAGGGACATGATCACCTCTTCCAGGGACGTGTTCCCAGCCCGCTCGCCGATGCCGTTGATGGTCACTTCGGCCTGTCTCGCGCCGGCCCGGATGGCCGCGAGGGTGTTCGCGGTGGCCAGCCCGAGATCGTTGTGGCAATGGACACTCACGACCGCTTGGCCGATGTTCGGGGTATGGGCGATGACGTAGCTCACCATTTCCTCAAATTCCGAGGGAATGGCGTAGCCGACGGTATCCGGAATGTTCACGGTGGTCGCGCCGGCCTCAATCGCGGCCTCAAAGACCTTGCAGAGAAAGTCCCGGTCACTTCGGGACGCGTCCTCTGCGGAGAACTCCACATTGTCGGTAAACGACTTCGCGTATCGGACCGCGTCCACCGCGTTCTTCACGACCTCGTCCCGCTCCATGTTCAGCTTGTACTTCATATGGATGTCAGAGGTCGCCAGAAAGGTGTGAATCCTCGGTTTGGCCGCATCCTGCACCGCGCCCCAAGCCCGATCAATATCCCCCTTGGACGCACGGGCCAAGCCGGCGACCTGGGTCTTCTTCAGCTTGCGGGCGATCTGGGAGACCGCGTCAAAATCCCCGTCGGACGCGGCAGGAAAACCGGCCTCGATGACATCAACGCCCAGCTTCTCCAACTGGGTGGCAAGCCTCAACTTTTCCGCCGCGTTCATGCTCGCGCCCGGGGATTGCTCCCCGTCTCTCAGGGTGGTATCGAAAACATAGACTCGTTCACTCATGGTTTTGCTCCTTTATTGGGTGTGGAAAGTTGTCCGTTGCATCTTTCCCTCGCTCGCCAAGTTCGGACGGACACGTCCGAACCAAAAATGATCGTCCATCTGACGAGCGCGTAATAGGGCAGATGCCTGATATGACTGGGTCCGCATTGTCCGCTCAAATAGAAAGCAAAACCGCTATAAGCATGGGCCGCAGGACATGACAAGGTTTACATCCTGCGGCGTTTCTTCTCTCCTTCATCGTAAAAGATGACTCCTTTTGGCAACCTTCATTCATCAGTTTACACTTTGCCTTTCCCATGTGTGTCAGCCCCAATACAGCCACTTCATATCCCGACTTCCCATATTTGTCAAGCACTTTGGCAGGGCAATCAGATGAAAGATTTGGACATCCTTCATTTATGGGTTTACATTTTTTTAAGCGAGAAGTGCAAACCACTTTTCAGAACTTGAAGGATGCCAAGATTTGGCACATTTTTTCCTGTTTACAGGACAAAGAAACCCGGGGTTTTTCCCCGAATGGGCCGGCTCCTCTCTTGCTCTTAATCTCAATCCTGCTCTTAATCTTAATCTTTCTCGTGTCCATTTGATTAAGGGCAAGATTAGGGCGTATTTATAAGTTGGGGGAGTCCCCAAACAGTCTGGAAACTCATTTTGGAATGGGTCCCCAGTCGTCCCCACGGACTGGACAAATTGTGCATGCCCGACCCGGCAATGAATTGCCGGGCTGTTCTCACAAGTCCCTCCGGGACAATTCCCCCA
>JAOZRQ010000906.1 GCA_029940115.1 Desulfobacterales bacterium | reverse complement strand
CATCACGTTTCACGCTCCACGTTTCACGCATCACGTTTCACGCCTCACGTTTCACGCTCCACGCATCACGCATCATGTTTCATTATGAATTCCACCCGATAATACTCTTTTCACCCCATTGATTTATTCCTCTGATTATTTTAACAAGGGACGTATCTGGAACAAATTGAAGGGCATCCTTATACTTGAACTTATGTCTGCTTGCCCGCAAATGAATGCTCACGTTTGGGTTCAGGTTCAGGTTCACGTTCACGGGCAGAGCGACCTCCCCAAAAAGCGTTATAATCAGAAAAAAGGGGTTGAAATTTTGGCAATCATATGATAATCTCACTTTTTGTTATCTTCTCGGCAAACGGTTTGAATGATCTCCCGGACAGATCCCACACAAAGGCGCAGAGGCGCAAAGAGAAGGCGCAAAGGTAGAGAGTGATCTTCAGTAGATATGGCAGAGAAACCCGGTTTCATCCTTCAGAGGATTGAACGATCAGGTTTCCGTGACGCGGCACCTTGTCTGAAACCGGGTTTCTATATCTAGTGATTTTGGAACCTTCAGATTGAAGTATGGCAGTTGTCCATATGTTGAGGAACAGATGATTATGAAATGTCCAAAGTGCGAAAGTGAGAATGTCACCCATTCACATAGACGGGGTACGGAAAAAATTCTGAAATACATGGTGCCTTGGGTGCCTTACCGCTGCAAGGAATGCTGGACCCGCTTCTGGAAATTTCGGAACCCACTGAAAGGCCTGGTCTCCAAGCTCGCGGTGGTTCTCCTCCTGCTTCTCATAGGGGCAGGAGTATGGTATTTCGGCCCGTTTCGGGACAAGGGGGTGCCCCCTCAGCCGGAACAACCGAAGGAGACAGCCTCTTCCAAAAAAACCATCAAGAGGCCCATGCCCCAGATGGAAGAGCCTGAAGTGCGGGAGAATGTGCCAGAAGATCGTTCAAAACCGGATGATTTGCATGTGGATCTTCCGGAGCTGACTCAGAAAAAGCCAGCACTGGATACCGCGCCAAAAGAAAATCTGACCAAGAAACCCACATATGGACAGCGAAAGGCAGATATCCCCAAACTGGCTAAGGTCAAAAAAGACGAGTCCCCGAGAAAGACTCCGGTTGTTGCCAAAAAGGTGCCCGTGCAGAAAGACAAGTCCAAACGAACACTGAAGGAGATTCTGCCCCGAATATCCCCAGGGGAGTTCAGCATGGAGCTTCTCGCTGGTGATCCCATTGAGGGATACACCTCGTTCACCATTCCCTCGCCGCCAAAGGTGGTGGTGGACATCTTGGGAAAATGGGATTATCCGGGCAAGCCGACCATATGGGTGCGGAGTGACATGGTGAAACGGGTCAGGATTGGGGAACATTCGGACAAGCTCAGATTGGTTCTTGACCTGAAGGGCAGAAAGGTGTTCTCTCCTGTCATCGAACAGACCGCCGAGGGACTCAAGCTGACTTTGAGGAAATGAACGGGACGCGG
>JAOZRQ010000487.1 GCA_029940115.1 Desulfobacterales bacterium | reverse complement strand
AGCATCGAGCATCGAGCATCGAGCATCGAGCATCGAGCATCGAGCATCGAGCATCGAGCATCGAGCATCGAGCATCGAGCATCGAGCATCGAGCATCGAGCATCGAGCATCAAGCATCAAAAATCCGAAGCGCCCTTTTCATCTCGTTGTGATGCTTGATGATTTTGGGGTTGGAGAACTTTTCAGGCGCGAAAGGGATGCGCCAGTCGTCTTTGCCAGAATATCGTTTTTCCCAGTCGATCAGAAAACTGTCGGAAAGAATGGTCAGCCGCAGGCTGCCGAAACCGAGGTACCGGTTGTTCCCCATCTTGTGGGCCAGCCCCGGTTCCAAGGCCACGCACCATGCCAGACGTTGCAACTCCTCTTTGACAAGGTTCCAGAAGCGGATGGTGAACCGTGCGCGCTCCCCCGGAAGGATCGCCTTGAAATAGCGGGCCTGGAAGGTGTCCGGTTCAAACTCGCTGATCGCTTTGACAGTCGGCGCAAGCGGAGCATGGGGAAATATCCGCCATGTGTCCGCGATGCGCGTCTTGAGAGCAAAGCCATCCGGTTTCTGCTTCCATTCTCCGCCGGCAAACTGCCATGTGCCGTAAGGATAGGGTACTTTGAACCAGGCCGGATCCTGATCCAGAGCCTCGAATTTGCCGATGCCAAAGGAGAGACGACCCATCAGGGCCTGATTCGGGCCGCTTCCCACCCATCCGAACAGGTTCTCCGCAGGATTCAGCCTGCTGATGTCGGATTCGGTCTCCTTTCGGGAATCGGTGGCCATCGAATAGACATGACGCAGCATCCCCTTGATGCTCCGGCTCGGGAGCGCGTACATTCTGTCAGCGGCCCGCTGGCCGGCCTCCGATGGAGAGAGGGAGAAGAAGTCCCACCCGTTCACGGGTCCCTCCTTCAGTGTGGTGGTGAAGGACGGCTCACCGCTCTCTTGGATGTTCATGGGGGTCAGGGTCTCCGCGTCCACCACCAAGGTCCCGCAATAGCCGCCAAAGGCCCGATGGGAGATGAAGCCGGCCTTGGCTGTCGGCGGCGCGCCCGTCTTTGCATCCGCCTCAACCGGATGGAGGGGCCGCAACACGCGTTCCGCGGCGTCCCCCTCAAGTTCCAGTTCCTGCCAGATCCCGTCAGGGGTCAGGGATGGCTTGCCGAAGAGTGTCGGGGTCACGCCTTTTGAATCCGCGGTCAGCCACGTCAGGCCGGACACCTGCGCCTCGGTCCATCCGTATCCATTGGTCTTTTCCCCGCCCAGGGGAATATCTCCTCTCTGAAAGTCCTGTATCAGGTGGAACAGAAAGGAGAGGACTTCGACATCCTTGTTCCCGATGTCCTGAATGTCCATCCGGATTTGAAAGATGAGCTCATCGCCGTACGCATAAAGGTAATCCCGCTTGGACGTGTCAATCGGCTGGCCCGTTCTCGGATCCATCCGGATGCCGTCCGCGGAACACCAGGCCCGTCCCGAATCAGAGGGGTCCGCGAGATACGCGTCCGAGAAAAAGACCATTCCCCGTTTGCCCTGCGCGCCGAAAATGCGGTTCAGCAGGTAGGTGGTCTTTCTCGATTCCCCCCAGAGGGTCTTGAGGGTCATGGAGGCCCGTTTTCTGAATGCCCCCTTGATGGTGCTTCCGGGGATGTAGGCCTCCCATGTCCCCTGTTCTTTGGAAGAGGGTTTCCAGCAGAGCATCCGCATGAAGACCGTGTCAAAGGGTTTGCCGTATTTGCGGGAGACTTCCCGATTGAACGGCCCGCCGCGCCGGAAATCAATGTGGTGCGGCTGGGAAAGCTCCTGCCGGGTCTGCTCCCGGTACCCCTTCAGAAACGCAATATGATTCTTGTCATTGGTGATGCTCTTCTTCAGGTTCGGGGGGTTCTCCATATGGTCGAACTGCACCCGATAATGCGCGCTGAGAAACTCCCGCCATGTGGATGAGCGGACCCCTTCCGGGACCATTCCCGGGTCCTTCCACTGATACGCCTTGATCTTCCCCTTGAGGATCATGGTCTTGATCTGCAAGTGTTCCTCACGGGTCCGGATCTCCTCATCCACCCATGGGTCGCTTTGGAGCAGCCGGATCTGCTGATCCACCTGATCGCAAATTCGGGGGATGGCCTTCTGGCATTCCGGAGTGAGCAGTTTCACCAGAGCGTCCTCGTCCCCCGCGTTCTCCCCGAGCTGGTCCGCCAAGTCTTTAGCCAACCCCATCTTGCCGGCGATCGCAAACCATGCCTCGGGATCGAATGCCTGCCGGACCCTGCGTTGCTCCTCCAGCTCCTTCATCACCCGCTTGGCCATGTTGGCCTTCTTTCCGAGGGCCTCCTTGAACGCATTCTCAGCGGCTTCCTGACTGGGAAAGGGCTTCTCCTCGAACGCCTTTATCTTGTTCAGCAACTTCTTCGTGATGGCATGTTTTCCCTTGCTCAACTTGGAAACCCCCGCGGTCGTCAGCACCCAGACCTCCTCCTCCCCGGAAGACTGCTCATTCAGCGAGATGGCGATGATCCGGGGGAGATGGCCGGCAAGCTTCTCCTTCCAGTCTTCAGGACTCAGGATCGGGCCGCCCAAGGCCATTGACAGACGCTGGCGGATGCCCTCGGGGATGTCCTTTATGGCTTCGATCATCAGACGGCCCTCAATGGCCAAGAACGAGCTGGCTTGGGGATCCAGCTTGCCCCAGTTCCAGCCTACGAGAATTGGATTATGCGCGTTGAAGGCCATCTCTATTTTCAGATGATTCGCCTGGGCACGCACTCGGGGCGGGGTTTCAGGCGTCGGAAACGGGAGGTCCATTTCAAGGCGGACCCTTCCCAAACCCTTGCTTTTCCCCGCACCAAACCAGAATCTTCCCGCCTTGATCTCTTCAAGGAGGTAATAGAGTCTGGCCTGATTCTCCTCTTTTTTCAGGAGCCCCTCCCTTACGGACATGACAAAATCGAACACCGAATGGCGCAACACCGTCTCCATCTTGTAATTGGCGTTGGCTTCCGCGGCCCACCGGTCCTCATCCAGCTTGATGCCCATCCGCATGTCGAGGAACCTGTTTCTCGGATAGCTCTTCTCTTGAAGTTTGCAGTCCACGCTTTCAATCAGATTGGCCGGCAAGGGGGAGTCATACAGCCGGCCCCACAACTGATTGAGCAGGCCGATGTTCTTCCTGTTTTTGGACTGGCCGACAAACGCGTCCATCAATGATTGGGCGGTCCCCGATATTTCCCCAGCCAGAGATATCAGCCGGTGGGTCCCATCCCCGTCCCTGGTGAAAAGCGTTTTGCGCGCATTTCCTCTGTAGATCGGCGATTCCACATGAAGCTTACCCTTCAAAATCATAATCGTCCCACCCTTTCTTTTTCTGAATCATCAAGTTCATAAGTACCTAGCCATATATTTTCAGGTGTTTGCATATGGGATCACAACTCTCACAAACCGCGGATGAGTCCGCGGTTCGCAATGTGAAGGTTGTCTTCCAAGGAAAATCCTGGAGAACTTTTGGCCGGGTACTTAGTTCCCATGTCGGCAGGCATAAATCTTCAGCCTGTAAAATTCAAAATCCAGCTTGACAATATCAACTTCTCACTTTACCATGAACATAGACTCGGTTCTGGGTCCTGAGACAAGTTTTTGAAGAAGCCGGGTTTTTTTCCGAATGAACCCGGGCTCTATTTACCGAAAAACCCGGCTTCTTACTCTGGTACAGAAACTTTCGTCCATGTACTTACTTAGACCGAGAGCCCAGAAAGGAAAGAAACCCGGCTTTTTTTGCAGGAAAGAAACTCGGCTTTTTCTTGCAGTTGGGAAGTCGGCCCTTTTGGGAAAAAGAAACCCAGCTTTTTCTTGCAGTTGGGAAGTCGGCCCTTTTGGGAAAAAGCCGGGTTTTCCTGCTGAGGAAAGAAACCCGGCTTTTTCTTGCAGTTGGAAAGTCGGCCCTTTTGGGAAAAAGCCGGGATCCTTCTTTTGCCACAACTTTTTGTCCTGTACACAGAATGTTTATATCAATTTTATGACTCGTAAGTCAACCGAAAATATTAATTCGCTGTACCATTGCATTTTTTGGTTTTTGACCCGGTGAATGGGTGGCAACTGCTTGACATTGTTGGATCTGTCCATCTTGATGCCTGAATTCCAGTGTGATCAATGGGTCATAAAAAAGTGCAAAAGCAAATATTCGGTAAACCCCGTCCTCGCTCCCGCCGGATTGCCAAATCCGGCGGGATGACCGTTCGGGCCTGCCGGCATTCGGCACCCCGACTGCTCCCGCCGGATTGCCAAATCCGGCGGGATGGGGGTTCGGATTTGTCAATCCGAACCGAGCGTGGGGTGAAGTCGACGGGTTTTACCGAATACTTACGTGCAAAAGTACTTGGCCATATATTTTCAGGTGTTTGCCAAATCAAAGAAAAACCAAGTTTTTTGAAAAAACTTGGTTTCTTTGGAAGCGGACATCGAATATTCACCTTTGGATTTTGATTGTTGCACAAATTTGGTCACTCAATTCTGTGTACAGGACAAAAAGGAGAGAAACCCGGCTTTTTCCCGAACTGACCGCTTCCATCCATGCCGGAAAAAGCCGGGTTTCTTTGTTCACTCATTTTTTGTCCTGTACACAGCACTCAATTATGAAGGAATTTAATACAAAGTAAAAAAAATGGAAAATTCCATGAAGGAAAAGAATCATCAATCGGAGTCTGTCTGTGACGATGTGCTGATTGCCATCCGGAGGATCATGCAGTCGATTGATCTCCATTCTCGCTATCTCATGCGTCAGTTCGGCCTGACCGGCCCACAATTGGTCATTCTGAAGGAGTTGGCCAAGTTGGGAGAGGTGTCGGTGGGAGAGCTGTCCAAGGCGATCAGTCTCAGCCAAGCCACGGTCACAGGCATCTTGGAACGTCTGGCAAAGCGCGGGCTGATTACCCGCCGGCGGAGTGAGACGGACAGGCGCCGTGTGCTTGTACAGGCCACCCCCGAATGCGAAACCCTGCTGGAAAAGGCCCCACCCTCCATGCAGGAGTCATTCATCCGCCAGTTCAATGATCTGCGGGACTGGGAGCAGATGATGATCCTCTGTTCGTTGCAACGCCTTGTCTCCATGATGGATGCAAGGACCTTCAACGCGGCACCCTTTCTGGCCACGGGGCCCATTGATGCGGGAACCGACAAGGAGGAAAAGGCAAAAGTGGGGCGTTGAGTATCATCTTGAAATCTCAAGTTTCGCACCCCAATTTCTGAATTAACACAGATGGTTATGCCAAAACAAGAACTGCCCCGGAATCAATCCCGAGGCTGAGAGCGCAAGCAGGCTGAAGCCAGCTGAGACAGGTGTGGCAGTGCG
>JAOZRQ010000059.1 GCA_029940115.1 Desulfobacterales bacterium | reverse complement strand
GGGAAAAAGCTTGCCCCCGACATCCCCCGATTAAAGACGTCGGGGGCAAGTTTTTGTCGGGGGCTTGCCCCGACGTCCCCCGATTAAAGACGTCGGGGGCAAGTTTTTGTCGGGGGCCGGGTTTCTCGCCCATTGTGAAAAGAAACCCGGCTTTTTCTTGCAGTTGGGAAGTCGGCCAGTTTGGGAAAAAAGCTTGCCCCCGACGTTTTTTGTCGGGGGCCGGGTTTCTCGCCCATGCCCAATTTTTTGTCCTGCACACAGAGAGACAAGTCTCATTTCGCTCCTTTTATCAGACTAATACACAGAGGATGAAATTTCCTTACATCTCACTCTTCAAAGTTTTTTGAGGGGTCCTTGGTCCTTGGTGCCCAGAACCGAGAGCCCAAAAGCCCAAAGCCGAGAGCCGGGAAGCTCAATTTGCTGTCAAATTTTTTAAATGTTTGATGGCCCTCGATTTGATGGTGTAGATATTTCCGATCTCCTTTCCCATGTTTTTGGCAATGTCCGGCAAATCGAGCCCGTCAAAAAAATGGGCGTTGAAAACCTCCTGCTCCAAGGGGGGCAACTTTCCCACCGCGTTCAAAAGTTTCAGCAGGGATTGTCTCGCCTCTATTCTCTCCATCTCCCTTCTCGAATCGGGCTTTTCCTTCAATTCCTCAAACACGGTCAGATATTTGTGGCTGATGATGCCGTGGGGGTCCCTGCCTCTGAGATGGTTCAGCGCGGTCCGGTTGGCAATCAGGATGATCCATCCGGCGAGATTGCGCCCGCCGTCGGGTCTGTATTGCCGCAGACGTCTGCAATTGTCGTCAAAGAGACGGACAAACACATCCTGCTGGACCTCCTCAAGTTCCTCTTTGATCAAGGGCATGCTTTTGTAAATGAATGTCTTTTCCACCGTTCGGTAAATCAGGTTCCAATATTGCCTCGCCAGCCTTTCACATCGCTTGTGCTCGATACATTCATTCAGAACCTCAAGCTCCTCCTCTGGTGTCAGTTTCCTCATTTTGTGATCACCCTGTCCCCTTCCCCCATTTCGAGTTTTGGGCCGTTGAGCGGCTTTGCGAGGTAGTCCGCCCCTCTCCTGCCGTCAATGCGGGCATGGCCTCTGATTGTGGTGTCGGCCCCAAGGGATGCTCCTGTGACCGGATCGCGCCTCGGTTCTTCGCGATAGATGATCAGGGGCCATCCCATTCTCACCTCTCCTGTGATCGCCTTTTCAGGGGTGACAAGCATATGCTTGTCTGTGATCCGGATGATGCCCGCGTCCATCAGGGGAAAGGTCCTGTGGAACTTCTCTGCAAGGTCCTCTGCCATGGTGCGCCATGCGGACCGGTCATCAGTCTCGCTGTAGGCATCCCTTATCGCCAGTATCTCGCCGCTTTCCTCGTCAACCACGCGGGCGGCCACCTCAATGCCGTTTCTGGTCCGGCAGATGTTTCCCAACAGGATGGCCTCGGGGGATGTCAACGGCTTCTCGTGAAGGGTCTCCCTGCCATGTTCGGGCAACCCGGGTTTCAACTCATCCCGCACCATCATCCGAAAACGCTGGCGGTCTGTCAGCCCCTTGAGAAAAAAGAATTGGAAGAGACTCCCCACCTTCGCTTCCGCATGGTCAAAAGGATACATGGCGAGGCCATACCGATGCTTCAGCTTGAACACCTCCGGGATCTGTCGGGTGATCCGGAACACCTTTGTGGATGCGGCGCCGGTCTCATCCGTGGCACGGATGGAGACCGTGTTCATTCCCTTCCTCAGCCTCAGATAATGACTGAAATGGATGGATCGGCCCGGTTGCTTGAGAATCGGGGTGTTGTTGATGTTCAGGGTTTCAATCGCGTGTTCCCCCCTTGCCATGCCTTTCATATGGATGCTCTTCAGGAAGACCCTCTCGGGCCATTCCTTTATGATGATCTCAGGGGCGGATTCTGTCTCATTGGTGTGGTGCGGGAATGACACTCGCTGCGGGAATGACAGGGACGCATCTGCAAGCAGGATGGGTGAGCCCGTGCGATTCCCCCCTTTGTCATTTGGTTTCAGATTGGCTTGGGTCTCATTCCCCAATCTGTCCTTGGCCAAAATGCGCAAGGTTTTCATGCCGGCCGAAAAGGGCACGGAAAATGGGACCTTTTCCCCTTTGGAGAGTGGCATGGCCTTCCCGTCCGCGGTCAGGAACATCTCTCCTGATTCATCATGAAGCCATCCCTCCACTCCAGTATGCGGTTCCATCCTCTCGATGATGATCACCGGGCCGACCCGATCCACTTGAACGATGACCCGCGCCCTTGTCTCGCCTCCCCGCAGATTCCGGGCTATGATTTCCAGCTCATGCCTCCCTTGGTCCAGTTGAAGCGTTTCTCTGAATGCCAATGCCTCGGCCGAGGCCGCCATGAAGAGCGGTCTTCCCTCAAGGATGATTTCTGAGACATACTGCTCATCCGCAACCTCTCCTGAAATGACTATCGGATCCGCCCGGGTCCAGACCTCATGGGCCGCGTCAAATGGGGCTTCGAGAACGAGACTCGGGACGGTGGGGTGCCTTCCCTCCCGACGCATGATCTCCCTGCGGACCTTGTCCAAGTAATGTCTTGCCTTTTCAGTGGGATACTGCCGGATGGAGAGTTCCAGCTCCGTTTTTGCCGCCTCATGATCGCCTGTCAGATAATGGACCAACCCCTTTTCCCGATGGGGAAAGTAATCCACAAAGTGCATCCCAAAGGTCCGGGCCATCCGCTGGTCTGCAAACCGCCGCTTGGCACTCTCATTCAGTTCGGCCAGCGCGGCTCGATAGCATCCCCCTTCCATGCAGGAGAGGGCTCGTTCATAATAATCATACCATCGGCCGGTGAAATTTCCGTCACTTTGGCAATGGGCCTGGCCCTCCCTGACACACACGGGGTCGGGGGAGACCGCACAGCCGCTCATCCATGTCAGGAGAGTCATCCATAATAATAGGAAAAGCATGTTCAATCGATTTTCATGCATGGCACACCTCTCTGTTAAGAATACCCAGCATTCCATGAAAAACTGACAGGATAGCTGAAAAAGGGGAGCATATCAACAGAAATCCAACGCTCTCCCGTTCACACTCGGTTCAGATTGACAAATCCAAACCAGCAACGCCGGATTTGTCACCCATTCTCAAATAATTTTCCACCCCTTTTTTACTACTGATCCTCTATTGACAGATTTTGTCAAAAAATGTTACATTTCTTGGCATCCTTCATCCATCAGTTTACAGTTTTTTTGAGACCAAAAGTTTGTGGTTCCGCCTCTCGGCGGTGTTGCCCCGCCGAGGCGGAACTATGAACTTATCTGCCTGCCCCTGTTCGTCAGACACGGGGCAAAGTGTAAACTGATCAATGGAGGATGGCAAAAATAGTTTTCTCAAAACCAGATGTCGGCATGAATCTTGCATACGTTCAAGGCGGGTTCCATTTGTTCCTGAAAAAAAGTTTGTCGAAGACAAGCACTCGGCGGTGAAACACCGGCGAGTGCCGGGACTGCAAACTTTGAAAAAACAGAGAGGGAAAATTGTTATGAAAAATATGGTGGTCATTTTTTGCTGCATGGTTGCATTTTGTCCGTGGCATACCGCTTTTGCCCAGTATAAGCAACCAGAAATCGAGTTCGCATCCTCTCCCAATCCTGTGGGCTCAGGTGCGAGGGCATTGGGCATGGGGGGCGCGTTCATCGCTGTTGCGGATGACGCGACCGCGGCCTCATGGAATCCCGGGGGACTTGCCCAGTTGAAAACGCCTGAAATCTCCCTTGTGGGGAGCTGGTTTCACCGAATCGAGGATAACACTTTCGGCCATTATTCGGGAGCCGGCGGTTCCGAGAGCGTCTCCGAAGGGAGCATCAACTATTTCAGTGTCACCTATCCCTTCAATCTTGCGGACCGGAACATGGTGATATCCCTGAATTACCAACATCTCTACAATTTCAACCGCAAATGGCATATTCACAACACTTATGCAGATGAAACCGAGGAAGGACGGATGACCATTGATGAGACGGTTGATTATCAGCTCAATGGAGGCCTATCGGCCCTTGGACTCGCCTATTGCATCCAAGTGCTCCCCCAGTTCTCATTTGGTTTCACATTGAATTTCTGGGATGATGATCTGGTGACCAACAAATGGGAAGTCAGGCATCACGCGTCCATGTCAGGAACAATCGAATTGCCTCCCGATGCCCCTGTTTCTCAGATCCCCATCACCTCCTCCTTCCAAGAGAAACTGAGAGAAGACGCATATCTGTTCAGCGGCTTCAACGCCAATATGGGCGCCTTATGTCGATTGTCCGAGAAATTGACACTCGGAATGGTCGTCAAACTCCCCTTCACAGCCGATTTGACACATGATGTCACAGATCAGAATGAAGACATGAACAAAAAATCTGCCACCAAGAACGAAAAAGCAGACATGCCCATCTCTTATGGAATCGGTCTTGCTTACCGACTCTCAGACCAATTGACCCTGTCAGCCGATATTTGCAGAACCGAATGGCAGGACTTCATCATCAGAGATTCAGATGGGAATGAGATATCTCCAGTCACTCAGAAACCTCCCGACAAGTCGGATGTTGATCCCACTCATCAGGTTCGACTGGGAGGAGAATATCTGTTTGTTCATCCCCCATCAGACACTGTCATCCCACTCAGAGCCGGCCTATTTTATGACCCCGCGCCTGCCCAGGGAAGCCCTGATGATTTTTATGGCGTCAGCTTCGGCTCCGGAATCACCATGGGCAGATATATCTTTGATGTGGCCTGCCAATATCGTTTTGGCAACGATGTTGGCGCTTCGATGATTCAGTATTATGAATCCTTTTTTTCCCAAGATGTACATGAATATATGATCTATTCATCCCTGATCATCCATTTCTGACCGCAAACCTGAACTTGTCATTCCTGTGAAAGCAGGAAATCCACTTTTCGCCAACTGTGCGATGTGTTCCTGTTTTCAAAGGAATGACAGGGAAGGTGTGACGCGGAAAGTGTAAGAAAACAACTCTCTTTGTGTATTACTGAAACAAGACTGAACATCAGCATGTCTGAAGCTTTTCCTTCCCGTCCTGAGTCTTGCCCCGATAAAAGACCTCGGGGACAGAGGTTGCTGAATATGGCATCCTTTAAGTACCCATTCATAAGTTTTCCGATATTTTCTTATTAATGGGGAATATGCAAAAACGTCTAATCAGGTACTGATTATATCATAGAGAGGTGGTTTGTTGTGAAAAAAGCCATGATCATTTTTGTCGCCTGCACCATCTGCCTTCTCATTATTCCACTAAAACGGGGAGACGCGGTTATCGGGCATACCCAGTTTTGGGTGAGAGTCGTGAATGTTTACTATCAACCGATAGCAAATGCCCAAGTGTTGGCTCGCGACACAAGAAATGGGGATTACTATGTCCTGAGTTTCCGGGGGTGGGGATATTACAATGATGCCCTCACACCCGGAACTTATGATGTGCTTGTGAACGGCCGGGTGCTGAAGCGAGGCGTTTACGCCAGCGCGTTCTGGTATGTCATCGTGACGTGTTACATATAAAGGGTTGAAAGGGTTAAGGGTTAAGGTTAAAGGGTTAAGGTTAAGGGGTTAAGGGGTTAAGGGGTTAAGGGTTAAGGGGTTAAGGGGTTAAGGGGTTAAGGGGTTAAGGTTGAAGGTTAAAAGGTTAAGAATTCAAGAGCCCTTAACCCTTAAGCCTTAACCCTTAACCCTCAACCCTCAACCCTCAATCCTCAACCCTCAATCCTCAACCCTCAATCCTCAACCCTCAACCCTCAACCCTCAACCCTCAACCCTCAACCCTTAACACTTAACCCTCAAAAAAAATATGCTCAGGAAACAACCCACACTTCTGATCCCTCTTGCCTGCATCATCCTGTCAGCCCTGCTTGCGGCAGGAAACCTGCCGGCCCATGCCGCGATTGCCGAATGGCACGTCTCCACGTCTCCTGTGGCAGACGTGCCGACAGAAGGCGTTTTCCCGACCATCCAAGCCGCGATCAATGCCGCGAGCGAGGGGGACACCGTCTCGGTGCATCCGGGAACATATGCGGAAGTCGTCAATTTCAACGGCAAAAACATCACTGTCCAATCCCTTCAGGGATTCGAACAGACGATCATCAGCGGGAAATCGGTCACAGACCCTTATGGAAAGGGCCTTGTGATATTTGAAAACGGAGAGGATGAGCGGGCCACTCTCAGCGGATTCACCATCAGAGACAGCCTGACCCACGGGATTGCCTGCCACACATCAGGCCCCACATTGGCATATCTGAAGATCACCGGCAACACAGCCGACGAGGGTGCGGGGATGCTCTGCGGGGACAAAGCCCATCCGATTCTGATGAATTCAGTCATATCGGACAATTCCACGTCTGGCCGCGGGGGAGGGGCTTACTGCAAGGCGGGTTCGAGCCTTCTCCTGAAAAACGTGGAGATCGCCCACAATTCAGCCTTCAACGGCGGCGCAATCGGCTGTGACGCGTCTGAGGTCAGCCTGATGAACGTGACGCTCTCTGACAATTCCGCAACTTTCGGCCCCGGGATATTCACCATAAACGCCTCCTTCCTGACCCTGACGAACACCATCCTCTGGAACAGCGGCATCTTTGCCGGCGCATACGCGGAGAAAAAAAGCACCTTCATCATCTCCCACTCGGATATCCAAGGCGGGCAAGGCGGCATCTTGAACAGCGAGTCGGCCCTCATCCAATGGTCAGACGGGAACATCAACGTGGACCCCCTGTTTGCGAACCCGGAAAATCGGGATTACCGCCTCTCAAACCTCAGCCCCTGCATCGAGGCCGGCACACCGGCCGGCGCGCCGGATACGGACATCCAAGGGATCCCGCGTCCCAGCCCGGGCAGCACCCGGCCCGACATGGGGGCTTATGAGAATCTGATCCAAGACATCCACGTGGATGCCGCGTTCACCGGCGAGGAGACCGGGGCCCCGGATGGACCTTACAAGACCATCACCGAGGCCATTCAGAAGGCCACCCCGTCCAGCACCATCCATGTTGCCGAAGGGACCTATACGGAAACATTGACCTTGGAGAATATGGACGGGATCAAGATGAAGGGGGGATGGAAGAGCGGTTTTCGGGAGCGATACCATCCCTTGGACCCGACTGTCACCGTGATCATGACACACGGCAATCCCATCGGCGTCCGTCTGAACGGGACGTCCCACACACTCATGGAAGGGTTCACCATCATGGGTGACGGCGTGGGCCTGAGCCTTGAGAACTCATCTGATCTGGATATCCGGAGCAACATTGTCCGGATGGACTGCGCGTCAGGCTCGGTGGGCATCCGATGTGAGGGGAGCAGCGGGCATATCCTTCAGAACCGGATCCATATGGTCAGTCTGAATCCCGTGAATGTCTCAGCCCATGCGATGACGCTCAAGTCCCTCTCCGGGGAACTCTTTCTGAAGAACAACATCCTCTGTCTCCAAGGGAACAATCTCAAGGGGATCCAAGAGGCCGACGCGAGCGCGACCCCTGCATCGCTTCTGCACAACGAGTTTTACCGCGTGGAGAACGCGATATGCTATCTGGATGCAAACGGCCGAGGATATGTCAGGGAATGCAGGGACTTGAACAATGGGACGCTGTCGGACATCCCGGAACAGGGGGGCAACTTCTGCAACCTGCTCCCTCTCCAATCCCCGTGTGAAGATCCGCCCTGCCCAGATGTCACGCTCCCGACGCCTGAGGATACCGACGGCGACGGGATGCCGGACAACTTTGAAATCCATCACTTTGGAGAGATCTCACCCACCGGTGCAGGGGATGCCGACGGCGATGGCCTGACAAACCTTGAAGAGTACGAGAGTCTGACGAACCCGGCCTCTTGGGACACCGACGGCGACGCGATGGCGGACGCGTGGGAGATCCTCAACGAGATGAGGCCTCTGACTGACGACGCGGGAGCGGATCCGGACAATGACGGATACACCAATTTGCAGGAACATGAAGGGGATACCGATCCAAATGATCCGGCAGGGTATCCGTTTGTCCGGGATGATTTCGTCACCACCGAGGAGAACACGGCGGTGACCATCCCCGCGCTTGAGAACGATGACGGCGATGATCTGTTCATCACCTCCCTGACGCAACCGGCCAACAAAGGCACGGTGCAAGAGGCCTCCGGAAAGCTCGTCTATACGCCGGCCGCAAATTTCTGGGGAAGGGACGTCTTTACCTATACCCTTCGCAACGGGAGCGGCCACACCGGCGCCGCAGAGGTGACCGTCCACGTCAGGCCCGTGCCTGATGAGGAAAGGGCCCTCTCCTTTGACGGCTCGAATGACCATCTGATCCGGAATGCCGTGAGGGACCATTTTTCTGAGGAGATCACGGTGGAATTCTGGATCAGGCGTTCGGGCATGGGATATCAGAGAATCTTCTCCTACCTTCCTGAACAGGCCGGCAACGGATTTTCCATATCCGTTGATGAGAACCGCTTTCAGGTGCAACTCGGCGAGGCCAGCGTGACCGGCGGGTCCCTTGAGAGGGACAACTGGCATCATATCGCGGTCACATGGCAGGGCGCCGACGGGCGGACAAAAATATTCAAGGATGGAAACACCCTGCTTTCAGGAACCCTGGCCCAAGGAGAGCGACTCGCGGAGAGGGGGTCACTTCTCTTGGGTGCGGGCTTGGATCGCATCGGCGATGCCACCCGCGTGGTCAATGATGAGGCGTTTGCCGGCAGGCTGGATGATGTCCGCATATGGCATGACTCCCGGGCCCAGGAGGATATACAGCGGGAGATGAACAAACACCTGACAGGCGATGAGGCAGGGCTGGTGGCATACTGGCGATTCGACGAGGGGAGCGGGCAGATCGCGTTTGACTATTCAGAGAACGGCAATCATGGGCAACTCGGTTCCACAGACGGCTCGGACACCCATGATCCGAGGTTCGTCTCCCCCACGCCGCTCACACCTCGGACGATCCATGTGGACAGCATGTCAGTGAGCGCCGACACCGAGACAGGGGAGCAGAGCACGCCATATCGAACCATCAGCAAGGCCCTGCGGGTCGCGCCGCCGAACAGTGCGATCCGTGTGGCCAAGGGCGGGTACAACGAAGCCCTCTCCATCGCGAACACCGAGGGATTGAAGGTGGAGGGGGGCTGGGATCATGTCGGGGGCCGGTGGACCAGGGAGGACCTGATCGATCCGAATCTCACCGTGATCATGGCTCCGGAGGCCCCGGTGGCCGTGTGGGTGAAGCATGCGGCGGGCACCCTGTTTGAGGGCTTTGCGGTCTTCGGGGCCGGGATCGGGGTGAATGTGGAACACTCGGTCAATGTGGTGATTCGCAGCACCATCATCCACATTCCTGACAAGGATCCGGACTCCATCGGGATCCGTTGCGTGAACATGAGCGGGCGCCTCTCCCGGAACCGTGTCCATCTGAACAGCCTGAATGACCCCGCATATGGGATCCTTCTGGAGCTGCTTGCCGGCGATCTGCACATCGAGAACAACGTCATCTCCATCTTGGGGAGTCGTCCCTTGGGGATACTGGAGGTTGGCGAGGAGGCCACACCTGCAACGCTTCTGAACAATGAGTTTTATGGAGACCACCGCCTGATCCTCTATCAGGATGGGAATCGGCTCGGAAAGGTCACGGGCTGCCACGGACTGAACGATGAGACGCTGAATGACATTTCAGGGCGGGGGGGGAACTTCTGCAACCTCCTGCCCCGTCACACCCCCTGCCCCCCGCCCTGTGCCGAGGTGGTGGCCCTGCCAGAACCCGAGGACGCCGACGGGGATGAGATCCCGGACAACTGGGAGTTCTTCCATTTCGGCGATCTGTCACCGGACGGCACCGGGGACGCGGATGATGACGGTCGGACAGACTTGGCAGAATACACAGGGAAGACAACACCGGTCGCGTGGAATCTCAAGGTGACCCTCCGCCCTGGGGGAGCCGCGGAAGCGGGCGCCCGCTGGAGCGAGGATGGCGGCGAGACATGGCGAGACAGCGGAGAGGGCGTATCCGGAATCGGGGAGCATGCCGTGAGTTTCAAGGCGATCCCCGGATGGGATGCGCCCGCCACTCAGACGGTCACACCAAAGGATGACCGGCCCATCTCCCTTGTCGCAAATTACACCATGAGGCGATGTGACTTGGAGCTCTCAAAAGAGGGATGCGACGGGAAGACAAAGGTCAATGGGGAACTGCATGAACTGCCTTGGAAGGGAGAGTTCATATGGGGAGAGACCGCCACCTTGGAGGCGGTTCCCGGGACGGACTGCCATTTCGCGTATTGGTTCGGAGATCGGATCGACACCGCGAATCCGATTGAGCTCACCATGGACGACGACATCTCCCTCCATCCGACATTTTCGGAAACCGGGTCCCATTTTCCCAAGCCAAAGACCACCTCCACTCATATGGACATCAAAGGGACGGTCCATGACGCGTCTCTCCAGGGAATTTCCGGAGGGGATGAGCTGGCGGCCTTTGTCGAGACTTCAGATGGGTTGCTGGTCATTGCCGGATACAGCATGTATGGCAAGGATGGCTATTTCATCCGCGTTTATGGCGATGACCCGGCCACACCTGAAAAGGAGGGAGCTGCCAAGGGAGAGGCCATCATCCTGAAGACATACAATCAGAGCGAGGAGATGGAACACACCCTCCGCCTGATGGCCGGGAGCAGCGAATGGGAGGGAGGGAGGCAGATCACATGCGAATGGAGATACCGGACCGTCCAGCGGATCCCGCTCCATCTCGGCTGGAACCTGTTCAGCTTCAGCGTGAACAAGTGCTTTCATGTGCGCGAAAAACCGGCGTGTGACATGATCGAGGGGATCGAATACGAGGAGGTGGGAGGCATTGATGAGATTTTGGGTTCCATAGCCGGCCAGTATGCTTATGTGCGGGGGTTCGACTGCACGGGCGCCAAATCCCACAATCTGACCCCATGGAGTGACATGACTTACATGGCCGCGGGGTATGGCTATGAGATCAAGATCAGGGAGGACGCGGACACGGACGCGGAGGGTCTGATCTGGCTTGAGATCGAGGGAAGCCGTGTGAGTGGCAAGAAGACCCTGCATCTGCACCCGGGCTGGAATCTGGTGGGGTATCTCGGAAACAAGGTGCTTTACACCGGCGCGCAACCGGATGTGCATTTTCCGGAGGACACCCGGTTCTGCGAGCTGGTCTCCGGAAGGGTCAGGGACGCGTTGTGCTCCCTCAGGGGGCAGTACATCTATGTCAAGGGATTTGACAAGAACGGCGCCAAATCGTACAACTTGACGCCGTGGAGCAACTTGAGCTACATGGGACCAGGATATGGGTATTGGATCAAGATCCTTGAGGATGAATATCCGAATCTGATGTGGGACAGCCCGTGCATTGCATGCAAAGGTGAATGAGCTGCAAGCTGGTTGACCCTCAACTGCAAGCTCACAGCCAAAAAAAAAGAGGATCGTGATGAAGGTCGGGAAACTTCTTGTCGTCTCGGTGATCGTGTGGCCAAGCATCCTTGTCTTTGCCGCCATTTCCCCTTGCAATGAAATTCTGAGGCATTTTGCCGGGTTCAAGACGACACCGTCGTGGTGTCAGTATGCCGGCAAGGTGAGCGTACATGGGATGGATCCGGTTGATGGGGAGGATGAGATCGGTGTCTTTGTGAGCGACGGTTCAGGCGGGGAGATACTAATTGGCGGGTGCACCATGGGAAATGACCATGATTTTCCCGGGTATTACTCCATGTATGTCTATGCGGATGACCCGACCACCATCGGCGTGAAGGATGGCGCATACCATGATGAGGGGCTGATCTTCAAGTTCTGGGACAGAAGCGAGGATCAGGAATATGCGATCCCCTCGGTCCATCCTTATATGGTTTATGTGCCGGATGCCGATGGTTATCTGATCCAGCCCCATGTTCCCCCAATATGGGAGAATGGGACGATTCAGGGCCTCGGCCTGCTGAATCTCTCCGCACCGGTCAGTCCGGGGGACTTTGATGGGAGTGGGGAGGTTGATCTTGTCGATGCCATTCTGGCCCTTCAGATTCTGACCAAGACTCGTGTGAACGGGAGAATTCATCTCGATGCGGATGTCAACGGGGATGGGTGGATTGGCTTGGCGGATGCGATTCACATATTGCAGATCGTCGTGAACTCCAATCCGCCGGTTGCGTCGCATGATGCCAGATGAGGGTCTTGCATCGGGGCGGGCAAGGTTGCCGGCGGGCGGCCTGGATTTGTCAATCCGGCAGGAGCGGGAAATGGTGGGAGGTTGTTCGGTCACAGATGCCAAAAGCTGTTCCCCGCATTTTGCAAGTGGCCCAAGAAATGGGGGAACATCAACTTTGTCTGTGGCATTTTCATCAGCCAAGGCGAACATGCAAAAAAACTTGACACCCTGTTTTTTTTGTGGCAGATAACACCGATGGGATAGGGAGTTGGACTTGTTTGAGAGGAGCCACCATGGACAAGGCAATCGTCATTTCTCACAGCAGCCGGGACAATGAATTTGTCTCCAAGTTGTGTCAGGCTATGGAATCCCAGGGGCTGTACAACTGGGTGGATTCGAGTCATTTGCGCGGGGGAAACGAGCTGACAGCGAAGATCCACGAAACCATCGAAAAGGCGAGGGCCTTCATCGTGGTGATCAGTTCAGACGCGTTCAACTCCGCTTGGGTCGCGGATGAAACCCGACACGCGGCCCGGCTCAGGGAGAATCGCCGAGAGAATTATCCGATCATCGCATTGCTCAGGGAGGGGGTTGAACTGGGCGCGCTGAAATGGATCTTTTCCAAGGAGCCGGTGGCCATCCGCGTCAAAAACGACCTCTCAGGGATTCGGATCGCCATGCCCCACATCATGGCCGCCTTGGGAGAACCGAGCCTGATCAATGATCTTCGGGACACAGATGAGACCCAGATTGAGCCCCTCGAGGAGCTGGTTCTGGAACTGAGATCCGCTCATATGAGAGAGTCCGATGGAAGGCGTCGTGCAGCGGCCCAGGCCGAACTGACCTATATCCCCGCCTCATTCAAGGAACCGCGTGTCAGAGGCACACGGGTGTTTCTCTTCACATCGCCCCTCGGTCCCATTGAAATCGAGGAGCTGAGGTGGTATCTGGAGAGATACTACTTGTGGCCCACCGGCATATTCAGAACAAGGGCCGAGAATGTGGAGAAGAAGTTGCCGGAATGGGGCCATGAACTTTACAGGGAAGTCATCCCGGAGATGTCCAGTGCGAACATTGTCAAGGCATGGAAGGCCATTGACTCGCTTGCTGAACGCCGTTTCACGATTTTTGTGGACTCCCGCCCCGATCGCGGGGTCAGGGGGGAGTGGGATGAGGCGGATGAGGCCGCGGCTTTGTTGCTGGGAGTTCCTTGGGAACTGATACACGACGGAGACGACTATCTGTTTCACGGCGCCCGATCGGTTCGGGCAAGACGCCGACTCCCCAAGGGTTGAGGGTTGAGGGGGATTGGGCACGGGCATGTTCACGTTCACGGGCACGTTCACGTTCACGGTTGACCCCTCAACCCTTGAAACCTCACGCCTCACGCTTCACGTTTCACGCTTTGTCCAACACCCGTCTGATGAGGCTGGAAATCTCATTTCTGAGAAGGGGCTTCATCACATATTCCCGAATGCCTGCGGCTTTGGCTTTCTCCTCTGTGCCCGGATCGATGAATCCTGTGCAGAGGATGATCGGGATGTCCGGCCGGATGCGAATCAGCTCCTTGGACAAGTCGAGGCCCGTCATGACGGGCATGGTCACATCGGTGATCACCAGATCAAAGCGAAGCGGATCCTCGCGGAACATCTCCAACACCTCTGTGCTGACGGTTCGGGATGTCACATGATAGCCCAACCTTTCCAGCATCTGCTTCTCCATCCGGACAATCTCCTCCTCATCATCAACGAGCAGTATCCGCTCAGTTCCCATGGAGGAAACTGAGGCTTCTGGGATGGGTGACACCTTTTCTGTCGCGGCGAGGGGAAGATAGACATGAAATGTCGTCCCCTTGCCCGGTTCACTGCAAACCGTGACATGTCCGTTATGGGTCTTCACGATTCCCCGAACCACCGAGAGCCCCAAGCCGGTCCCCTCTCCGATGGTCTTGGTGGTGAAGTACGGATCAAAGACCCTTTCCATCACCTCATCTGTCATGCCGTGACCGGTGTCGCTGACGGTGAGCCTGAAATATGGGCCAGGGCATATGTCCAAGTAGCGTTTCGCGTCGTCCGGATCAAGTTCGACACCTTCCAAGGTCACGCCAAGGCGGCCCCCTTTTTCACGCATCGCGTGATACGCATTGGTGCAGAGGTTCATCATCACTTGGTGGATCTGGGTGGGATCGGCCAATATGGGGACACATGTTTCGGAGATGTCCGCGCATATCTCAATGGTGGCCGGCAATGTGGCCCTGAGAAGCTTCAGGGCCTCTTTGAGAATCGGCTGAATCAGCAGGTGCTTCTGCTCCCTCTCTGTCTGGCGGGTGAAGGTGAGAATCTGGCGGACCAGATCCTTGGCGCGTCTCGCGGCCTTGAGAATGTTCTCCAGACTGTTCCGGTTCTCGCCCTCGGGCAGGTCCGTCAGGATCATCTGGGCATAGCCGAATATGGGAAAGAGGATGTTGTTGAAGTCATGTGCGATGCCGCTGGCGAGAGTGCCGATCGCCTCCATCTTCTGGGCCTGCCGGAGCTGTGCGCTGGTGTGCCTATGATCCGCGATCTCCTTTCTCAGTCGCTCATTTGCGATCTCCAGTTCCTCGGTGCGCGCTTCAAGTTCTGAGGTCCGCGTCCCGATCTCCTCTTCGAGATTTTCCCGGTATCTCCGATTCTCCCTCAGCAGTTCGGCCTTTTCAATGGCTTTGCAAACCGCGTGCTTCAGAACCGCCATGTCCGCGATCGGCTTGGGGATGTAATCCCACGCGCCTGATCGGAGCGTCTCTATCGCGTCCTGCAGCACACCTGTCCCGGAAATCATGATCACGGGTATTTCCGGAGACGCCTGAGTGACCGCGGACAGAACTTCCAAGCCGTCCACCTCTGGCATGCACAGATCAACCAAAATGACGTCCGGGTGTTCTTGGCGAAAGATTTCCAGGCCCTTCCGGCCGTTCTCCGCTCTGAGCGGGACAAACCCGCAGGCCGCCAAGTAATCAGAAATGCTCTGACAAGCCAAGTGATCGTCGTCAATGATCAGCACGGTTATGTTGGATTCGGTAACCATTGTTTCTCGGTGCTCGGTCTTGGGTGCTCTGCCATGCCTTTATGATCGGAAACTGTGCCCAGCCCAAGTCTTCAATCCCCAGATGGTGTTTGAAATCTCCAGTTGCCCCTCTGCCCATGCCTCAGTTTCGGGCAGGGCACACAAATCGTGATTTTCTGCCATAAAAAACATATTGTCAAGCGGTTTTTCATGTGGAGTTCAAGAAAAAAATTGTCCCAAAGAAAGGCATCCTGAAAAGTTTGTAGTTCCGCCTCTCGGCGGTGCCACACCGGAACTGCAAATTTTTTGATGTCAAAAACTGTTCCAAAGAAAGGCATCTCGCTTTCACCTGAAAAGTTTGTAGTTCCGCCTTTAGGCGGTGTCACACAGCCTGAAGGCGGAACTTAAGGACACATAGAGCTAATTCAGTATCAAGTCATTTGAAATGCGCTATAGTTTCTCCATCGAATAATACTTGTTTAATTGCAACAGATATAATACATCTGAATGCTTTTGATGAGACTTGCAGGGAAAACTGATTCACCACTTTGCAAGTTCGCCAAATCCGGCGGACATGGCTTGGACTTGCCAAGCGGGCCACTTGGCCCAAACGAAAACCCCATAAAACAGGAAGGATCAATGGCAACAAACGAGAAGAATATAAGCCGACTTCAGACTGAAGACAAGGAGATCATCCTTGTGGGAACGGCACATGTGTCAAAAGAAAGCGTTCAGCTGGTGACGGATGTCATTGAGGAGGAGAGACCGGACACAGTTTGTGTTGAGCTGTGCGAATCCAGATATCAGGCCATCCGTCAGAAAGACCGCTGGAAGGAGATGGACATTGTCAAGGTCATCAAGGAAAAGAAAACCACCCTTCTTCTTTCCAACCTCCTTCTCGCGTCTTTTCAAAAGCGAATTGCCGAAAAGTTGGAAGTCAAACCTGGCGAGGAGATGACAAGGGCCATTGAGATCGGTGAGGCGGTGGAGGCTCAAATCCATCTCGCAGACCGGGACATACGGGTGACATTGTCAAGAACTTGGCGCGCCATGGGGGTGTGGGGAAAGTTCAAACTGCTGTTTCAAATGCTCTTATCCTTCGCAGGGGGATTGGATGAGATCAGCGAAGATGATGTTGAACGAATGAAGCAGACGGACATCCTTGAGAGCATCCTCGCGGATGTGGGAAAATCCTTTCCCAAACTGAAGCGTGTCCTGATTGATGAAAGGGACCTCTATCTTGCCCACAAAATCAGAACCGCGCCGGGGAACAGAATTGTGGCGGTTGTGGGCGCGGGACATGTGCCCGGCATCAAAAGACACTGGAATGCGGATACCGACATGCACGCGCTGGAGAAGATCCCCCCCAAGGGAAAATTGGCCGGCTTTCTGAAATGGCTGATTCCCCTGCTCATCCTGGCACTCTTTGGCATCGGTTTTTTCCGGGGCGGGTTTGAGGCGGGAAAGGATATGATGCTATACTGGATACTGGCCAACGGGATATTGGCCGGCATCGGCGCACTTGTCGCGTGGGCACATCCCCTGACCATTCTGTCTTCGATTCTGGCCGCGCCCCTGACCTCTCTGAATCCGATGATCGCGGCCGGGTGGGTGGCCGGGTTGGTGGAGGCGTTTCTGCGGAAGCCGAAGGTCAGGGATTTTGAGGGGCTTACGGATATGGTCTCAGCAAAGAGCCTCTGGAAAAACAAGGTGACACGGATTCTCTTGGTGGTGGTGTTCACAAATCTGGGGAGCGCAGCCGGCACTTATCTGGCGCTTCCCTTGATGTTGAGGGTCATCAGTTAGCGTGAGGCGTGAAAACGTGAGGCGTGATGCGTGAAAACGTGAGGCGTGAGGCGTGAGGCGGTCATTGCCGGGGTGAGTTGGCAGAAGCTCCCCGAGCGAGTCGTCTGCCGTTTGCCGCCCGCCTGAACTTTCTCATCCGTGCATGTGTCGTCGCCGGGCGATGTCATGGACGCTCCTTTCCAGAAGAACCTCGCAAAATGAAGGATGCCAAAAAATTTCACTTGGTTTTTGGGACTCTGGAAAAAATAAAGTTCAAACAAAGTGAAATTTCTGTTGAATTACCTCTCATCTTCAACTATAGGTGATCAGAAAAAACGTGAAGGTTGTCGAACCGAGCGTGGGTTGCTCCCCGACCTGCTCCCGCGGGATTGACAAAACCGGCGGGTGGTTCGGATTTGCCAATCGTCCGACGACTCGACGACTCGACAGAGCTCGCCGAAGTCTGAGCTCGCCGAAATCTGAGCTCACGCCGAAGTCCGAACCAAGCGTGAGGGGGTTAAAACCCAAAATGAGAAGAATCAAAAAAAGCCGATTTCAAATCGATGCTGAAAGAAGGAAAGGAGAATTATGAACAAAGGAGAATTGATCAGCGAAGTCGCAAAGGTGTCAGGTACCAAAAAAATGCTCAGGCAGCGGTGGAATGTGTCATTTCGACCATCACCGAAACACTGAAAGGGGGGGAGATGTTTCCCTGATCGGCTTTGGAACCTTTAAGGTGGCGAGGAGAGAGGCACGAAAGGGAAGAAACCCCCAAACTGGGGAAGATATGGACATTGAGGCAAGAAATGTCCCGAAATTTGTGCCGGGAAAGTCTTTGAAAGATGCTGTGAGATAGCACCCTTTTGAAGTCGCTGGGACGTCAAAGACTCTTTGACAGAATACACCAAAGGGACAAACAACCTTCCCATCCTGATCGGTTCGGATTTCGGCGTGAGACTTCGGCGTGAGCTCAGTCGAACGCTCAGTCGAATGCTCAGACTTCGGCGAGCTCAGACTTCGGCGAGCTCAGTCGAGCCGTCGAACGATTGGCAAATATCCCTGATTATAACGGATTTAGGGGAGGGTTAAGGCTTAAGGCTTGAGGTTGTGGGTTGGGGAGGGTTGGGGCGGGGTTTGGGGGTTGGGGAACGGGGCGGGCGCATGAGGCGATCCGCCCCGGCCGTCCTGGTCCGCCGTCCCCGTGCGGGCGCATGAGGCCCTCCGAGCCTTGACCCCTGACCCTTGACCCTTGACCCTTAACCCTTAACCCCTTACCCTCAGGCTCCCCTAAATCCGTTATGATCAGAAATATCCTGTCCTGTCAAATTTATGGCTTGCCTTTCCGCATGTTTTCTGTTAAGAGAAGATGATTGGATTTGAAATCCACTTTTTCTGCGAACCTCATGCTTGACGAACATCTGAAATTTTTTCAACCTGTGCGGTTTGCTGACCATCGGGTTCCCCCGCAATGGAATGGCCGGGCTGTTCTCAGCAGTCCCCACGGGACTCCCCAACTCACAAATGCGCCCATCCGCAACCTTTCAGTTCTTGGGGATTATGATTAAAAATGTGGAGGAAATGATTAAGAATGGCAGAAATGAACAATGTTTACAATTTGCTCTCCGACATTCTGGGCATCGCGGGACGATACAGCCCAGATACGCTTCGTGGCGCAATCCAGCATCTGGAGACGACCAGCAAGGGGCTGACCAAAGAGGTGCTGGTCAATGTGCTTGAGCAGTTTGAGCGTCTCGGGAAGGATAAAGGTGCAAGGAAGCCGGATACTGAGGATAAAGGTGCAAGGAAGCCGAAAACGCCGGATACTGAGGATAAAGGTGCAAG
>JAOZRQ010000486.1 GCA_029940115.1 Desulfobacterales bacterium | reverse complement strand
AAATATCTTGGGAGCAAAAAAAATGAAGCCTGAATCTGTGAAAAGACAGCTTGTCACATTGGGTAAAGAGGAAAAGGAACTTCTTGATTCTGTCGAAAATGACGAATGGATTTCAAACTATGAGACTTCGGAACAATTTGACATCCGAAAGGCGGAACTGATGAAATCGGCACGGGATGCGCTGAACGCTGACAAGGAGACGGAGAACTGACCTATCTGAGAATGACCGGAACCTGAAAGTGAATCATGAAAATTGAGAAATTACATATCAGAAACTTCAGAGGAATTGAAGACCTGTCCATGGAACTCATTCCTTCAGACACTGTGGCATTGATAGGAATCAATGAGGCAGGAAAGACTTCCGTGTCAGACTGCATTGCGATGCTGTTGGCTCAGTTCATCGCCAGACTGACAGGGAAGAACGACCGGGAAACCGCGTTTCCTCTGACAGATGATGACATCAACGTCAATTCATCAGCAACACAGAACCGCATCACCATAACCGACGGGACCACCAGATGCTTCTGGATGATGGCAAGTAATCAGCCCCACAGCGTTTCTGTCAAAATGAAAAGTGATTGCGTTCAGTTGGCGCAATATGTCAGCCATCTTCATGACAAGCTGGCTCATGCGCCTGATTCGGCTCTGCCGATAGTTGCTTATTATCATACCCACAGAGATTTTCTGAACAAATCGTCAGAGAGCGGACAGGCAATTCAGTTGGGAACTCAGAAAAAGTACGCTTCAGCCCAGTTTTATGCCTACGAAAATGTGCTTCAGACAGGGGGCAGCAATTTTCATGAATTTGCAACATGGTTCAGATTGGAGGAAGATTGGGAATATCAGAGCAAAGTGGAGAAAAAAGATCTGAATTTCGTGAGCAGAAGTTTGGAGGTGGTGAGAAATGCCTTGCAGACATTTTTTTCAAGGCTTTCCCCGGGTCACGCCCCGATCTTGCGGGTAAAAAGGATAAAACGAGATGGGACTTTCACTTACAATCAATATCGCCTCCAGCATGACAGTGAATTGATTGTCACCCATCACAACCAAGAGTTGAAAGTCTCCCAATTGTCTGACGGACTGAAACTCCTCGTCTTGATGGTAGGCGACATGGCCCACAGACTCGCCATTGCCAATCCTGCCACTGCCCCCTTGCAAGGCAAAGGAATCGTGTTGATTGATGAAATTGAGTTGCATTTGCATCCCCGATGGCAGCGGGAAATCCTGCCCAGTTTGCGGGAGACCTTTCCCAACATTCAGTTCATTGTCACAACCCATTCTCCCCAGGTGTTAAGTGCGATAAGACGTGAGAATATTTATATCATCAGCGAGGGAAAGATCCAAAGACCTTCGGGAGACTCTTTCGGACGAGATTCAGGCTTGATCTTGGAGGAAATCATGTCGGACCAAAAAAGCCCGATAGCTGAAATGGCCAAGCAATACTTCAGACTCATTGAGCGGGACAGATATGAGAGCATCGAAGCTGCGGAACTCAGGAAGGAGATGGAGAGGAAGACGACCTCGCAGAACCCTGTCCTGATACAAGCGGACGCTTTTGTCAGACGAAAAAGAATGTTGGGAAGATGAAGTTCATAAACAAAAAGGACAGCCCTGAAGAATTTGAAAAATGGAAACCGAGAAAGCATTTTACGAAGCCGAAGCTTGAGGCGATGCAGAGCGAAGGCAGGCTTGAAAGAAAAAAGAGAACAATCTGGAAAAGTTTCACCAAAAAAACGGATGTCAGAAACATCGTAAAAACGTCTTTGGCAGAAGAACAGGGCCGTATATGTTACTATTGCCTGGAAAGAATTGGGGCAGATGAAAAAACCACAATAGAACATATAAAATCCAGATCAAACCATCCGTCTGAAATGTTTGACTATGACACAAACATGTTGGCGTGTTGCGATGGGGGAGAGGGAGAGAGACGGCTGGAAAATGCGGTGCCGAAATATTGCGGTGCTTCAAAACGTGATTATGACATACCGATAAATCCGCTGATGGCAGAGTGCGAAACTTTTTTCAGGTATGAGATTGGCACAGGGCAGATTCTGTCCCAAAATGATTTCCATGGAGAGTTGCAGTCCATGATTGACAATACGCTTAATTTGAATAACAGCGTCCTGCTGAACCGCAGAAAAGCTGAGATAGATGGGTTTGTATATCAGAATGGTGTCGGCGAACCGTTTATTTCAAAGCAAGACGCTGAACAGCTCTTAATTGCCTTGAAGTCAGACAACGATGCTTTCAGGAATGGCAACAAAATATTCGATCCATACTGTGCTTGGATCGTTAACGCATTGGAGCAAGTGTGTGTATTAAACAGTGTATGAACAGAGCGTACCGTCAGAAGTATTTCCCTGCTGGACGAGGTTTGCAAATCTGTATGCAGAATTGGAGAGAGTTAGTCGTTCAAAAGCAAAATATCGGAGGGAATTATATTATGGAATTTATGGATAAAAAGATGAACATGAAATCTTGGCTGGAACAGGAACTTGATAATGTTAAGGCAAGCTATACCCGCCAAATTCGGTTTATGACCGGACCTTATCATAGTGAGATTGAGCGAATGAAGGAATATAACGGACGACAGATTTTGGAACTTCTTCAAAACGCAGATGATGAAGCAGAAAACCATTCAAATCCCAGAATGTTGATCCGACTGGAGGCAGACCGATTAATCATCTCAAATAACGGAAACCCTTTTTCAGAAAAGGGTGTCCTATCGCTGATGTATCCCAATAATAGTCCTAAAAGAAAGCGAAGAAAAAAGATCGGCTACAAAGGGCTTGGCTTCAGGGCTATATTAAATTGGAGCCATTCTATCTGGATAAAAAGTGGCCCCTTTTCTATAGAATTTTCCAGAGAAATTGCCATATCATTTCTAAAAGGATTGCTTGGAAAAAATCCTGATCTGGAAAAGAATATGAAGGAAACGACTTCTGACCCTTTCCCCATTGCTACGCTTGCAGTGCCAAAATGGAAAGAGGCAGAAGGACTCAATCGCCTCAATCTGCCTGAAAAATATGACACCAATATCGTAATCAACTTTTCATCCAAAAAGGTTGCTATGGATATTCAGAAACAAATCAATGAACTCGATATGAGAGTGGCTTTGTTTCTGAATCATCTGGAGGAAATCAGACTCGAAAGCCCTGAGAAAAAACAAACTATTCAGAGGATTCCGAACCAAAGAAATGAATATAAAATCAGACGGTTGGAATATCTCATGAACAGATTGATTTTGTGGAATATTTTGAAAAAGAAGTTGAGACTGAAAAATTGAAGTTAAAGAACAAATTCAAAAGCTATGTATATAATTTTTTGAAAAATAAAGATATTGGTCAAAAAGAGGGATTCTATGATTATGTTAATGAATATGAGGATTATAATGAGAAGGGGGCTGGCTATGAGATAATAAATAGCAAACTGATAATTGGTGAGGCGATATCAGCATACTTCGATGAATTGTTTAAAGCGGATTTGCTAAAGACACTTGATCTGACATACGATACATTGTTAATTCAAAAGGATTATTCAGAAAGATTTAATGAGAATAAAATTGAGTTTAAAAAGAAACTTGATGGTGAATTTTTTATAGATGATTTGGACGCTTTTTTGTCCGACCAGAAAAATAAAAGCCTTCTGCTTTTTGCTGAGTACGATGAACTTAAAAAAAGATTTGAAGCCAAATTTCCGATTAAACCTAACAAAGACCAAGCTGGCTCATCAAGGGGACAAAAAAGAAAAAGTTATATCTATCTGAATGGCAAAAATGTTCCTGATGACTTTCAGAGTCTTAAGGATAACATTGATGATGATTTGAAAGATGGTTATGGAATAAAAGATCATTCCCCAAAAAAACCAGATAACAAGCCGGAAAATAAGCATCAAAATTATTCAACCAGAGGAAATAAGGTCAGTATTAGCAAAAAGAACACGGAAGTAATCGGATTTATCGGTGAATATTACGTTCATGAAAATCTCGCTAAAGAATACGAAACCGTCAAATGGGTTTCGGAATATGCCAGAAAAGTCGGTGCCAACGATGATGGGAACGATAACGAAGGCTACGATCTTCATTATTTTGATGATAAAGGAGAAATTCATTATGTGGAAGTTAAAGCCTCAAGCGGTAACGATTTCCTGTTTCATATAAGTTCCGCTGAAGTCAGATTCGGGGAAAATCACAGAAAAAACCATGAAATCATTTTTGTTTCTAATGCTCTCAGTAGAAGAAGCAGAGAGTTGAAAAATTTGGGAAGCATCTTTGACTATGACGACGATGAGTCATTCAATAATAATAACAAATTCAGTGTTGAAAGCGACGGGTTTAAAATCAGATTTTCATGAGCTGTTTTCGGGGAGCGGAGGAGTATTAGAAAACTATTCGCACTTTGTTTCCGACAGAGACGACATTGAAATCCGCCTCTTTTGTGGGTGGGTTTCTTGGAAAAAACAATTAAGGTACTCAGAAAAAACGTATTACCCCAAAAATCTCGCAAAGGCGCAAATCCGCAAAGAAAGGCTCTGTGGCCAGTTTCCCCCGCGCTTTTTCTTTGCGCCTCCGCGTCTTTGCGTGAGACATGAAACAATGGGGGAATGCGTTTTTTCCGAGTCCCTAAGATGGATGGCAAACTGGATGTCAATGTTCAAAAATTAAATCATGACAACAGATTTATTCAGAGCAGTCAGCCAGAAAGAATTAAATGACATTATGGAGACAGGCATATTCAGAACCATACCTGAAAGCCTTGTAGCCAAACAGTTTGGCCACAATCTGGATGAGGTGATCCGCTTGGCGCATTTCTTCTCAGGCACTGTTGCCATTGTCAGAATCCGTGTTCCTCAAAGCATATTGAATGACTTGGATCTGACCCCGGTGGATCAGCCAATCTTGAAATCAGGAACGGTGACGGCTTATGAAGGTGGACAACTTATCGAAAAATGGAGGATTTTAAAATGAAGAGAACATTTGAAGCGGTCTGGGAACAGGGAAAGGTGATTCCTGCGGAGTCCTTTCACATCAAAGATCACAGCCGCCTGTTGGTCATCGTCCTTGACGAAAAGGAAGACGAGGATCAGACTTCCGCTTGGCGAAATCTGAGAGGAAGATATAGCGGAAAACTGAGTTCTGTGGATGACTTCATTCTGGTGAAGCAGGAAGAAAAGAGGATTGAGAAATTCACCTAAAAAAACATGATGTCAGAACTGTGAGAGGCAACATACACAGGGAATATTGAGACAACGAGAAACTCCAACCACTGATTGGAGAAATTAGCTGGAGCAAAATCTGTTCATTTGATTGACTGATGTTTTCGGGGACCGGAGGACAATCCACAGAAGTATTGGCAAAGGAGAGGAAAACATGATGCCACTTACT
>JAOZRQ010000485.1:2088-5393 GCA_029940115.1 Desulfobacterales bacterium | reverse complement strand
AGGTCCATGTCAAACGTCAGTGCCTCGGCATTCCCGGAGGGGTCCCTCTCCGGGATGGTCTCTTTTTCGATGACTTCGGCATCCTCCTGCTCATCTTCCAGGTCGATGTCAAATGTCAGTTCCTCGGCATTCCCGGGGGCCCTCTCCAGGATGATCTCTTTTTCCAGATCAGACGCATCATCTCCCATGTCAAGCAGGTTATCTGGCAGAGACATTGCCTCCGGTGCCATGAGTTCGGGCTTCGAACTGGCGGATGTCTCCTCCGCCTCATCAAAATCGAGATCCAGATCAAGCATCATGTCTTCGGGCATTTCGGCTGGTTTTTTCCCAGCGGAGAGTTCCTTCTCCATGGCAGGCAACTCATTCGATTCCGCATATTTTTCATTGTCATATTCATATGAGGAAGAGAGTTCCTTCTCCATGGCAGACAACTCATTCGATTCAAACAAATTCACCTCGGTGATCGGGATATCCTGATCAGGCTCCGTTTTTTCAGCAGGTTCCAGATCCAATTCGGTGTCACTCATCAGTTCCTCGATTTTTTCCGCCAGCCTCTTTTCATCCAGCATCTCGCTTCCCTTGTCAGGCAGGTCGTTCGCTTCAAAGCGCGTCATCTCCTCGGATGCCAGTTCATCATATTGCGGCTTTCCGGTTGCTTCACCCGGCTCCTTTTCAGCAAACCATTCCTCCTCATCGCCAAGCAGTTCACCCAAATCAAAGAGGGAGACATCTTTTGATGCCGCGTCAGGCTTGGTCTGACCCTTCTTTTCAGGCTCCGGCCTTTTCTCCGGATTTCTCTCAGGCGGCGCTTCATCGAGGCTGTTCAGAAACTCATCCAGTTCGGGTATGTCAAGAATATCCTCATCGTCCTCATCTTCTGATCCAAGCGCGCTGATGCCTTGGATGATGCCTTGGATATCCATTTCCATAGGCGGTTCGTCCATATCACTCAGAGAGATGTCCAAATCAGGCATGTCCAAATCATCGGGATCAAGGCCGGCTGGCTCCAGTTTTTCCTCATAAGGGTCCAATTTCAGATTGAATGCCAGTTCCTCTGACTCATCTTCGGTTTCAATCTTCGCGCGCTGTTGAGTGCGCCTGCTTTCTGAAACAGGTTTGGGGGACGAATTCGGTTTGAAAATGATCAGTTCCCGCTTATCATCCTTTGAGGGTTCTGCCTGTTGCGATATGTTCCGTGTCATCCGCACGGCGTTGAGGCCATTCTCATCCGCAGCGTATTCCACTTGGTCCATCAGCTGGTGCGCGGTGCTGATCCCGAATCTTCGGGAGGTCTCTTTCGAAGAGGCCTTCAATCCGGCGGTCCCCACATCCGCGGGCATATGGGATGTGCCGGTCTCATTCATGCGTATCTCCACTGTGTCAGCCCCGCACTGAACCGCGATCTGAAAGATACGGGCCGGCGTCTGTGTCAGCTTTGAATGGAATGTATGGATGCATGCCTCATCCAAGGCGTTCTGGATGGCATCAACATCCTTCTCATTCGTTCCCATCTGAGCCAACACATATGCGGCCATCTCGCCCATCTTCGACAGATGGGATTGATCAGCGGGAAAGGAGAAGGAGAGATCCAAACGGGATGCTGATGGCGTTTCCGCTCTCTCGACAAGCGGCTCCTCTTTTGCTTTTAGGGAATGAAATTGGTCTGACAGAGAGAGGCCCGTTGCCTTCAGGTCCTCCAGAAGTCTGACCCCCTTTCTGAATGCCTTGGCAAGAACGATGAGGATGAGAAAAAGAACCACTAAGACAGCAACGAGACAGGAGAGCAGAAAAATGGGTATTAATTCATGCATGGCGACGACCTGGTTTTATCCAATTGGAGGCGAGGGCCAGAGGCGAGTGGCAAGGGGTGAGAGGCGAAAGCAAATTCTGTTTGGAATCCGCCTCATCCCTCATCCTTCACCCCTCATCCTTCACCCCTATTTGTGAAAAGGAACAACACCGCTTTGTTGAAATGGAAAGCTTTTCTCACCCACATTCGGAATGGTGAACTTCATTGACCCGGACAGATCATACTCAGAGGAGAGACCTGTCAGCATGTTGTAAACCGATCGTCCCAGTTTGATGAAATTGACATTCATGGGAATCTCCAGCGTGGAACCCCCCTTTCCATCAATGGGAGGGAGTGCCTGGGTCATGCCCTTGGCAAACTCCTTTCCCCCGAGCTTCAATGTGTAAGCCAGCTCATTCAGTTGAACCGTGAAGGGGTTTGCATTTTTCATCTCAAGCGCAAAGTTCATGGTGGCTCCGAAGAGGGAGATATCTTTGACTTCAACATTTTTCAGCGACACTTTCGGGAGTTTTGGGACATCAAATTCCCCCTTTTTCTGGTAAGGAATCGCAAAGGGGCCCACCCCAACCGATCCGGACAGGTCATACCGCACCTTGTCTGACTGGACAAAATCGGCGACGGTCTCGAACACATCAAAGTAATTCACGGTGACAGGCACTTCCACGATCCCGGAACCGTCGGATTCCAAGGTGATCTTTTCATTCAGAACGCTTTTGGCGAAATCCAAGTCATTGATCTTAAGATCATATGAAATGTTTGATACCGTCACGCCCACGGGATTCGGGTTGGTCACTTTGAACTTGAAGACCGGTGTCGCCTCGAACAATGACACGCGCTTCATGGACATCCCCACGAACTCGGCGGTCGGCTTCTTGACAAACTTCTTCAGCGTGGCGCATCCGCACAGCATCAGCGCGGTTGCAAAAAGGAGAAGCAGAACTGACTTTCGACACATAATATCCTCCGGTGATGATGGTACTTGATGATCAAGTTTTTTCTGGGCTCTGGGCTCTGGGTCCTGGATTCTGGGCTCTGAGTTCCATGGTGGCCGACGACCCGGAAGCGGAAACCAAGGACCCAGAACCAAAAAAACTTGATGATTGAGCGGTAAGGAAATAATTTCCTTGCCCGGGCAAGGGCAGGGCACAAATACTGAGGCATCCTTGCAGAAAAGCCCATACCTGCGCCCCTGCCAGCGTGCTTGGCACGGGCGGGCACATAAACAAAAATGTAAACTACTTTTCGGCTTTTTCATGAGGATTCCCGATGATCAATCAAAGCTGTAAGCCATATGGCTTACAGACGACCTGTCACGTCGGCCAAGATCAGAAAATTTTCTGATGTTGATCCGGAATCCAGAGCCTTTTCATATCTGTTGACATTTTGACATTAAATATCACAAAATATGGATGACGTCAAGGAAACCCAAGTCAAAATTTTGAGTTTTGAACGATGATCCTCTTAGGTGAGGGATGTAAGGATGAGGGGATGAAGG
>JAOZRQ010000485.1:0-1988 GCA_029940115.1 Desulfobacterales bacterium | reverse complement strand
ATGAAGGGTGAAAGCCTGTCCGGAGTGCCAAAATGAAATTTTGGCAGAGCCGAAGGCGAGAGAAGGATGAAGGGTGAAAGCCTGTCCGGAGTGCCAAAATGAAATTTTGGCAGAGCCGAAGCCGCCAAAAGTTCGCCTAGCGGCTCGTTTTGGCACTCCGGAGCCATCCCTGATGTTCAGGAACGCACTGAGGCGCATCCTTACCAATCCCTGTGGTTGCCGCCATCCTCAGATGCTTCCATGAGCGAAGTCTCACCAACTCGAAGCCCATCACCGCCTAAAGGCGGAACTACAAACTTTTCAACTCATCTGAAAGTGTGATTATAAGATGAACAAAGCCGGCTGTCAACCTCAAAAAGATTCTTGCAAATTGAGTCTTGCATTTCTTGGGGAATATGGTAAGCTGACATGAAATGTGGAGGTTGGTGGAAACTTCACATATGGAAAAAAGGGACAGCATAAGTGTAAACCGAGGACTTGTGTTCTTACTCTTACCCTTGCTCTCACTCTTTTGCCCGTGTCCATCCGGTTGAGAGCAGGAGCAAGAGTTCTGAAATGGGAATCCCCAAGTTTACACTTATGCAAGGGACCTGTCCAAAGCAACGGAGAAGATGGTTGAGGCGCAAAAGGGCGCGCTCGGGCTTCCCGGTTATCTTGCGGTTGGATGTAATCGCCTAGATGTAATCCTTTCTTATCCATAATCCGTGTAGTGCCTGACCAAATAAGTTTTGACAAGTTCCCTTATATAGCGCACTTGTCAAAACTTATTTGGTCAGGCAGTAGATGAGAGTTACAGAGTAATCCCTGCTTATCGCTAATCCGTGTAGATGGATCATAATTAGCGTTGGTTTTGAAAATTGGATATTGAATAATCTTCAGATTAAACAAAAGAAGCTGAAGTTTTTTATTGGAAAACTTTTAAATGGTACCATAATATCATAAATGATGGGTATTTCCCAAATTCCCGGACATGCCAGACGTTTGAAAAAATATGAATCTTTCAGGATATTGGATGATGTCAGAATCCGCTATTACGGAAAACTCAGACTGGCAAAAAGTCTCGGCAGATCCGTCGGAAACAGGGTGGTGACAGAACTGCATCTGGTCACGGGAAAAACACGGACATGGATGGAAACCTTGGACATTCAGGGATGTCCGACAGTCATCCATCCCAAATACGGCAACAAACCCCATTATGTCATGGATCCGATAACTGGCAAATTCACAGGGGAGACATTCTGAATCATGGAAACACTACAGACCGTTGACAAACTTGACAAAAATCCGTTCTCGGAAACCGAATACAGATATGATAATAATCAAGACCGTTTTCCGGAAGAGCAGTATTCAATTGAGAAACTCAGGAGACGACTGAGGCAATATTCAGGAACACATGCCGAATCAGAAGATATTGCTCAGTGGGCCGGTGCCGGATATTTGTGGTTTATGGAAGAAGCAGAATCCGAAACCGGGGAATCCGAATTTTTGTGTGACATTCTCGGAGACATGGAGGCCCAGTGGGAAATGCTGATGGCGAACGCATTCGATCAGGGGGGGAGAGAGGCTGTGGAGAGCGTCCGTTTCCCGGAAAAGTATGTCTCGGAATGGATGTCACAAATTGACGATTTCCTCGGAAAGTCGGAAATGCGGACAGAACTGACCCTTCGGATTGACCGGCATCTTGTCCGACAGGCAGAGATATTCTCGGAAAAATCCGGTGTCTCCGTTTCCACGCTGGTCGCCAATTATTTTGCATCACTGGATCCTGATTCGGGGTGCTTCTTATGTGACCGAACATAATCCCAAAACAGGTCAGGTCCGATCATGGATGGAAAGTTACAACCATGCGGGTGATGTTACTCGTGTTCATCCCAAAATGATTGACGGACAATCCGTCATTGTTCAACATTATCCGCCAACTGGCAGGGAGCTAAGAATATTATGAACTATTCAAAACAGGAATTCGGACAGGCACTTAAAAGCCAACT
>JAOZRQ010000905.1 GCA_029940115.1 Desulfobacterales bacterium | reverse complement strand
CTCCGCGGTCAGATGCCCCGCAAGCCGCCGCATCCCCCGGTCCCCCGATCCGGGAAGCCGGACGTCAATGCTTCGGCAGCGGATGTGGGGGTGTTCCTGGGGAACCACCTTCAGCAGGCCGAGGACGATGGCCTTCTCCGGGTGCAGGCGTCCCTCCCCCGCGACCGCGTGAATGGTGTCGGTGACGACATCAAGGCGTATTTCGCCTGAGGTGTGATGTCTCACCGCGGCCCGGACGAGATGCAGGAGGCTGTGGAACCCGAGGTCCAAAGCATGGCCGAGACGTCCGGAAGTGTCCGACGGTTTCGGGTCATCCCCGGTCACTCCCCACAGATGGACGATCCGGTCAGGGAGGAGGCCCTCCGCGGCGAGTGTCTCAAAAAGCCTGTCATAGTCCTCTGTGCTCATCGGACTGAAGATGTATTCCCCCGGAGCAGCGACGGCGAACGCCGGCCCGACATGCACCATCGCGACCGGCTTCCCCGCCTCCCTGAGAGATCGCACAATCTGGTCTCCCAGGCCGCAGCCGTCGGCAAACACCAGCCAGCGGGATGTCTCTGTGTCCGTCCTTCGGGAGATCAGCGGTTCCTGCCGCCATGACGGCACATAGAACCAGTCCGCGAGGTCCGGCTTTTTCCCCGTCTGTTCGGGGAGCGGGAACCTTCCCTCCGCATATGCCATGAGGGAGGCCTCGTCAGGCCAGTATTGTTGCCGTTCAAAGGGGTAGGTTGGCAGGTGTACCCGACGACGCGTCTCATTCCGCCAAAAGCCGTTCCAGTCCGGTTCGACCCCCAGCAACCAGAGCCTGCCCACCTGTTCCAGCAAAAAGGCCGGATCCGACTGATGTTGGTGGGCATGGCGCATGGTGGGCAGGATCAGCGGCATCTGCGCCTTTTGGCAGGCCGGGTGTTGCTTGGCAAATGCGCCCAAGGCCTGTCCGGGACCGACCTCCAGCAAGACCTGCCGGCTGTCGTCCAGCAAGGTCTCCAATGACTGGAAGAACTGGACGGTTTTGCACATATGCCGTGCCCAGTAGCCAGGATCACACGCCTCCCCGAGGGTGATCCAGGTGCCGGTCACGTTGGAGAGATAGGGGATTGTGGGAGGGTTGAGAGTGATGCCTCTCACCAGCTCGATCAGCGAGTCCGCCAGTGGCAGCATCATCTTGGAATGCAGCGCATGGGTCGTGGGCAACACACGATGGGCGACGCCCCGCCGGTCCAGTTCCGCCCCGAGTTCGGCGACCGCCTCGTCAGGCCCGGCCACGACACAGGTTTCCAAGCCATTGTCGACCGCGAGGGAGACGTCGTCGCCCAAGAGGGGCCGGACTGCCTCCGCGGAGAGGGAGACCGCCATCATGCGGCCCGGCTCCGACTCTTGGATCATGCGGGCGCGTGCCGCGACCAGCCGCAGCGCGTCCGGCAGGCTCAACACCCCGGACAGGCAGGCCGCGACGTATTCCCCCAAGCTGTAGCCGACCATCGCCCGGGGACGGAT
>JAOZRQ010000484.1 GCA_029940115.1 Desulfobacterales bacterium | reverse complement strand
ATCCTTCATTTTGCCTGAAAAGTGGTCTGCACTTCCCAAATGAGCGAAAAGTTTGCAGTTCCGCCTTCAGGCGGTGTGGCACCGCCTAAAGGCGGAACTGCAAACTTTTTGGCTTGAAAAATGACCAAGAAAAACAAGTGCCACAAAAAATGCTTGAACTCGCCCAAAGAAAATTGGCGCCGATCTTGACAAGCTGTCGGCCTGCATTACATTTTGAGATATGAAGATTGGAGCCCAGGCCGTCATTTCCGTCGAAGAAACAGAAGGTCGGCATGCTGTCGTAAGAACAGGATGGATCATAGCTTCCGGAAGCATGGAGGCTCATCTCGCAATACTTTATATCGGAGATATAATCGGACATCCCGGAAAAAAATTGCGTGCCGGGGTGCGGTTGTTCATTGTCACGGCAATGATGCTTACGAAGTCGAATTCACCGATGACAACGGAGAGACTCTTGATTTTTCAGCCCTGTATGCAAATCGGACAATTGGGGGCTTCCGCTTCGCTCCAGCCCCCAGTTGCCGCTGACTTTTGCGTTGGACAATTGGAGACAGATGATGGAGATCCTGATCAAAGTCGCACTCAGTATAGTCGTCATCCTCGTTGCTACGGCGGTCGCGAAGAAGTTCCCTTCCGTTGCCGGATTGATCGCCGTCATGCCACTGACTGGTGCCTTGGTTTTACTGTGGGTCTATTTGGAGAACAAGGGTGATGCTGAAGTCATGCAAGCCTTCGCGAAAGGAGCGCTCTGGGGTATTCTGCCCAGCATCCTCTTTTTCCTCGTTGCATTGCTTTGCTTCAAGAATCAAGTATCTCTGCCTGGTGTTCTGGCTTCCAGTTTTGGGATCTGGCTCCTTGCAGCGATAGTCCTCCAATATGTCTTAAGATGAAAGAAGGAAATTGTCCTGATTATAACGGATTTAGGGGTACTTTAAATTAGGATGCAGATGAAAGCTTCTTTCAGCCATCCGATGATTGATTGTCAGTTGTCAGTTGCTGGAGAACCCAGAACCGGGTAACAGATCATGAAAAAAACTAGGCTCGTTGTCTCAATTATCCTGCTTGTGGCTGTCATTCCATGCTGGTGGGCTTATCAGGCGTTTTTCAAAGAGGGTGGCATTCATATCGCTCTGGTGGGTCCCATGACCGGTGAAAATGAAAATGTGGGAAGATCTTTTAAGCAGGGTGTCAGACTCTATATTGAAGAGATCAATGAAAAAGGCGGAATCAACGGGAAAGAGATTGTTCTTGATGTGTATGATGATCAGAACAAGCAGAACATCGCCAGGGCAAAGGCCATTGAGATTCGAAGGGAAAACCGTGCGGTTGCCGTGATCGGACATCATTACAGCTCCTGTTCCATTGCCGCGGGGGAAATTTACAAGTCTTATGGCATTCCGGCCATCAGCCCCGCGTCCACCAATGTGAAGGTGACCAAGGAAAATGAATGGTATTTCAGGTCCACGTTTAACGACAGACTCCAGGGCCGGTTTCTGGCAACATATGCGAAAAAGGTGTTGGGATATGACACCGTCAGCATCATCCGTGATTATGACGAGTACGGCGCTTACCTCGCGAGCGTGTTTGAGGAGAGAGTCAAGGATCTCGATGTCAAGATCAAGTACAGATGGGCCTTTGAAGTGGGCAGCAAATTCCTGAAAAAGGACTTGGAACATATCGTCAATGAGTTGCAGTATAAAAAGGATGCCGGCATCATCTTCCTGGCCACCCATGCGCCCGAGGGGATTCGGTTGGTGAAAAGGATGCGCGACCTCCTCATCAAAAATCCGATCATGGCTCCGGACGCGTTTGCCTCGGAAGCCTTTCAGTATGCGTTCAACGACTATCCCAAGGAAAAAAGCAGTCCCGGATATTATACCGACGGGATATATGTCACCACCCCTTGGACATCCGACATCACCAATGAGAAGGGACTGAAGTTCCAAGAGGCCTACAAGGCAAGATACAAGGAGGAGGCTGGCTGGCACGCCGCGTTTGCCCATGACACCGCGGTGGTGGCCATCGAAGGCATCAGAAAATCGGGTGTCCAAGGAGGGCGGGACACGGTAAGGGCGGACCGGAAGAGACTCAGGGAATGGCTCGCGAACCTCACCAGCATGTACGAGGCGGTGGAAGGGGTCACCGGATACAACTATTTTGACGAGCAAGGGGATTCCCAAAAGCCGATCTATGTGGCCACCTACAAGCACCAGCGACTGATCTCCGCCCTGACCCAGTTTCGCACGGTCCCGAACATCAATGAGGTGCCCAACTTTGACCAAGCAGTCAAGGAGGGGCGGATCATAAAATTTGACGGCAAGCATTCCTACAAGACCAATGTGGTTTACACCGGCATAGAGATCAATGAGATCAGCGAGCTGGATGTGGGCACGTTCACCTATATGCTCGATTTTTACCTCTGGTTCCGATTTCAGGGGAATATCAAAGTCCATGAGATGGAGTTTCTCAACGCGGTGGATCCGATCAGTCTTTCCAAATCTCTTGCCCAGGAGAAGCCCGACTATCGCCTGTTTCATGTCAAGGCGAGATTCCAGGCCGATTTTCTGCCAAACCTCCATATCTTTGGCCGACACATCCTAGGGGTCAGCTTCCGGCCCCGCGCCATGGACAGAAACAATCTGATCATGGTCAAGGATGTGCTCGGCATGAGGCTGTCAAACGATGCAGCGCTGGTTGAAAAGATGAACCGGTCCAAGATACTGAATCCGATGGGCGTCCGGGGAAGTCTTGGCAGGGTCGAAACCACCTCCGAAGGGGGGCAGGAGAGCAAGGTCCTCACCGAGATGAAACATGGGTGGAAGATCAGCGAGGTGCTATTTTTCCAGAACATTGCAGAAAAGTCCCTGCTCGGAGATCCGGAATTCTTCAACGTCCGAGGCGGAATCCTTGAATATTCCCAGTTCAATCTCGGCATTCAGATCGTTGAGGACGAACTCAGCCTGCGGCGGAGCATCCCTGTTAGTTATGCCGTATGGCTGCTGATATTCAGCGCCATGGGAACCCTCCTCCTCAGATCACTAATCAAGGGAAAATCGAAAAAGGGGGGACAGAAACCTGAAGCGGATGGCCAAGGTTCCATTCCCCAGAAGAAAATTTTCGGCATATTTCCGGACCTCACCCCCCAAGCAAAGCCGCTCTGGTTTGTTCAGATCGGGTTTGCGGTCTTGGTGCTGATCACCGCCGAGGTGCTTGTGTTGTACATGCTTTCGCAAAGACTCACCATGTCCCTGTTTGAGAACATCGTCATCACCTTTGACATATTCTGGTGGCTGGCGACAGCCTTTTTTCTGACAATGGGCGCGGAACGCTTCGCCTATACTCCGGCTGAGGAGCGGACCGGACAGCCGATCCCCCAGATCGTGCGGGTCATCATCTCCTTGGTCATTTACATTCTGGCCGTGATGGCGATCATCGGGTTTGTCTTTGATCAGAGGCTCACCAGTCTGCTAGCCACCGGCGGTGTCCTGGCCATGATCATCGGGCTGGCGGTCCAGGTGAACATCTCAAACATCTTCTCCGGGATTGCCATGAATCTGGAACGCCCCTTCAAGATTGACGACTGGGTCAAGATCGGAGGCTTCACCGAGGGGAAGGTGATGGACATCAGTTGGCGGACCACCCGCCTGAAGACAAGGGATGACACGGTCTTATGCATTCCAAACAGCCAAGCGTCTGAATCTCCCATTGAGAATTTCAGCCATAATGACAACAAGGGGTACTGGAAATATTTCACCATCCATGTGGATCCGACGCATTCGCCTGAACGGGTCAAGAAGGTGCTCAAAGACGCGGCCCTGTCAGCAGAGGGGGTGATCACGGATGATCCGAAACACCCGATCGGGACCCGGTTTCTGGGCCTGACCCGGGGGATGACCGGGCAGAGCGAGTCTTGGGCGGCAAATTATCTGATCGGTGTCTATGTGGCCGACTATGGGATGAAGTTCGCGCACAACGAGGCGATCTGGGACAGCGTGTGGACCCACCTGAAACATGCCGGCATCCGGCATGTCATGGAACGCCAGGAGGTCCAGTTGTGGTTCCAGGGGATGAAGAAGACCAAGGGGAAACTCTCCAAAACGCGTGCGTTGCTGGAGGATCAGGATATATTCAAACCCTTCTCCGATGAGGAAAAGAGCGAACTCAGCAAGAGGATGCGCAACTGGTATTTCCGGCCCGCCCAGACCGTGGTCCAGCAGGGAGATTCGGGCGACTCCATGTTCCTGATCGCGGAGGGATCACTCAGCATCAAGGTCTCAAAGAATGGAAATGAGTTCGAGGTCGCCCGTCTGGGGACCGGCGACATTTTCGGCGAGATGGCATTGTTGACTGGCGAGAAGAGAATGGCCTCCGTCATCTCCCTGACAGACACCCATCTTTATGAGATCACCAAGGCGGACATTGACCCGGTCTTCAGGAATCGCCCCGAAGTCTCCGAGCCTCTGAGTGAGGTGCTGGGCAAACGAAAGATGGCGACTGCCGCAAAAATGAGTTCCCAAGAGCCATCGGCAGAGGAGGAAAAGAATCTTGCCGAGCAGATTTTTGAGGGGATGAAGAAGTTCTTCGGGTTCTGAATGGGGTCATGATCAGTCACAAGAACACTCGTGAGCCGCTTCCAAAAGGAATACTGACCCGCCTCCCAGTTGGGGCCACAAAGTGTTCTCCCATTGCAGCTCCGGCCCCGAAGGCGGACACTCACAAACTCACAAACTCTTAAACTCTTTAACTGATTTACACGGGAGGTAACAAAGTGCAGATTTTGGTTCTTTATTTTTCAAAAGGCGGAAATACAAAAAAGCTGGCTGAGACAATTGGCAAAGGCGTTGATGAGGTGGAAGGGATGAACGCTGTGTTGAAGAATGCCCAAGAGGTGACAAAAGATGATTTCGTCTCCTCGGAAGGGGTGATCGCGGGGTCGCCGGTTTACTTCGGCGGGATGGCCGCGGAGCTGAAGAAGGTGTTCGATGAGTTTGTGGGAACACGCAAAAAAATGGAAGGGAAGATCGGGGCGGCCTTTGCGACATCCGGAGATCCCACAGGCGGCAAGGAGACGACGATGATGTCGGTGATCCAGTGCCTGCTGATCTATGGCATGATTGTCGCCGGGGATCCCTTGTCTGCCACCGGACATTACGGGACAGCCTGTGTGGGCGCACCGGACAGCGACACCGTCCAGAACGGCATGAAACTCGGCCGGCGGGTTGCGGAACTGGCAAAAAGGCTCAGAGACTAAACTGTAAGCTGTAGACTGTAAGCTGTAACTTCCAAGTTGCAAGCTCTAAACTTACAGCCTACTCTGCAGGAGAAGGGGCATGTGAGATCAGCAAGGCTGGTTCTAGAGATTTCAACATAATGTTTGTCCGGGATCCCCAGTTTGCAGTTCCGCCTTCA
>JAOZRQ010000483.1 GCA_029940115.1 Desulfobacterales bacterium | reverse complement strand
CTGGCAGATTCGGAGGGCGTTGTCAGGGCTCACAGCCTCGAAAGACACCGGAACACGCTGGTGATGTGCTTTGAGGATTTCGGTGGCAAGTCCCTCAGAATATGGCTGGACGAGCAACGCACCTTCACCCTTGATGAACTGCTCACGCTTGCCATCCGTGCCACCGAAATTCTGGGTCAGATTCACCATCAGAACATCATTCACAAGGACATCAACCCCGCCAAACTGATTTTCAACCCGAGGACCGGGGTGCTGAAGATCATTGACTTCGGGATTTCCACCCAATGGTCAAGGCAACATCTCACGCTCAGAAACCCGGATGTGCTGGAGGGCACTCTGGCATACATGTCCCCGGAACAGACCGGGCGTATGAACCGTGCCCTGGATTATCGCACCGATTTTTACTCCCTCGGTGCGACATTTTATGAGCTGTTCACCGGAAGAGTGCCCTTTGAATCGGAAGATGCGATGGAACTGGTCCATTGCCACATTGCCGGACAGCCCGCGCCGCCTCATCAGGTCAGTCCCGATCTGCCGGGTGCCGTTTCCGACATCATTCTCAAATTGTTGGAAAAGACGGCGGAGGCACGTTATCAGAGTGCCTGGGGCATCAGAGCCGATTTGCAGGAATGTCAGGCTGCCTTGCAGAAAACCGGCACGATTGAACCCTTTGCCTTGGCCCAAAAAGACATTTCAGACCGTTTTCAGATTCCCCAGAAACTTTACGGGCGCGAACATGAGACAGACACTCTGCTTTCCGCCTTTGAACAGGTGGCTTCCGGAAAAACGGAGATCATGCTGGTTGCCGGCTATTCCGGTATTGGCAAATCGGCATTGGTCAGAGAGATTTACAAATCGCTCACTGAAAAACAGGGCTATTTCATTTCGGGCAAATTTGACCAGTTCCAACGCAATATTCCCTACACTGCGGTTGTCAATGCTTTCAGGGAACTGGTCCGGCAGATGCTGACCGAAAATGAGGAGCAGCTTTCAGTCTGGAAGGAAAAACTCCTGACCGCCCTGGGGCCCAACGGACAGGTCATCACTGATGTCATTCCCGAAATCGCACTGATTGCCGGGCCGCAGCCGGCAGTGCCCCGGCTCGGGCCAACCGAGTCCCGGAACCGCTTCAATCTCGTGTTTCAGAACTTCATGCGCGTGTTTTGCCAGCCGGAACGCCCTCTGGTGATTTTTTTGGATGACCTGCAATGGGCCGATTCCGCAACGCTCAGACTGTTGGAACTGGTGATGACCGACAGGGAGAACACCGCCCTCCTTCTGATCGGGGCCTATCGGGACAACGAAGTTGATCCGACCCATCCCCTGATGACGACACTTGACAATCTCCATGAGGAAAGAGTCACCATTAACCAAATAACCTTGAAGCCTCTGGCTTTTGAACATATCAGCCAACTGACTGCCGAGAGTCTGCATCACAACCCGGATGTGGTCGGCCCGCTGACGGATCTGGTGATGCGCAAGACCGGAGGGAATCCGTTTTTCGTGAACCAGTTTCTGCACACACTGTATGAGGAGGACCTGCCTGTGTTCAAAAAGAAGACCTCCGAGGTTTTGAAAACCTCGGAGGTCTCAGAGGAGCAATATGGCTGGCAATGGGACACCGAGCGGATTGAGGCCGTGAACATCACTGACAAATAAAGGGATCCAAATGAGGAAATCAAAAAAAAAGACAGGCAGAAGAACAGTTAAACGGGCGATCCGGAATTACGCCATTTCATGCCTGAGCATTCTTCTGATTCTGAATCTGACGGTGAAACTGCATGCTCAGGATCAGGATGATCTGAGATTTGAACGGATCACGGTGGAACACGGACTTCCCCACTCGGTCGTCAATGTGATCTTTCAGGACACGCGGGGATTTATGTGGTTCGTGACACAGGACGGACTCGCCAGATATGACGGATATGAATTCAGGGTGTTCCGGCACGATCCGGGAAATTCCCGCAGTCTGAGCGGCAATCTTCTGATGACGGGCCTTGAGGACAGATCCGGGATTATCTGGCTCGGAGATGATCTCACCGGCCTGAACAGATTTGATCCGGAAACAGAGACATTCACCCGGTATCGGCATGATCCCGAAGATCCTCACAGCCTGAGCCACAATTCAGTCTGGTCGCTTCATGAGGACCATGAAGGTGTGCTCTGGGTTGGAACCAGAGACGGTCTGAACAGATTTGACCGGGAAACCGGAACATTCACCCGTCACAAACCCGATCCGAACGATCCTCACAGCCTGAGTTGCAAAGATGTCGTGCGAATATGCGAAGACAGATCAAAAACGCTCTGGTTCGGCACAAGACAGGGACTGAACAGATTTGATCGGAAAACCGGAACATTCACTCAGTATCACCACGATCCGGATGATCCCCGCAGCCTGGGACAGGAGAACGTATGGGCAATCTGTGAGGACCGTCTCGGTGTTCTCTGGGTGGGAACCAGAGGCGGAGGGCTGAACAAATTTGATCCTGAGACAGAAACCTTCACCCGGTACAAACATGATCCAGACAATCCTCACGGTCTGAACGGCAACAATGTGTGGGCAATCCATGAGGACAGAGAAGGCATACTCTGGGTCGGAACAGAAAACGGGGGACTGAACAGATTTGACAGGAAAACAGAGACATTTGCCCATTATCCCTATGATGCCGGCAAGCCTGAGAGCTTAAGCTTCAATTATTTCTGGTCGATCTTTGAGGATGACGCAGGCGCGCTTTGGATCGGAACCCGAGGCGGCGGTGTCAGCAAGCTGGACCGGGGCATGAGAAAATTTGTCCGTTACCATCACGATCCCACAGACTCCGAGAGCCTGAGCAGCGACAACGTCAATGCTATCATGGAAGACAGATCAGGCATGGTCTGGATAGGCACACAAGGCGGGGGGCTTGACAGATTCGATCCGAAATCAGGAAAGTTTGCCCATTACAAACATGATCCTGAGAACCCGGACAGCCTGAGCGACAACGATGTGTGGGCAATCCGCGAAGACCGGGGCGGAACGCTCTGGATAGGCATGCAGGGCGGCGGTCTCAACAAATTTGACAGGCAGACAGAGACATTCACCCGATACAAATCTGTCCCGAATGATCCGAAAACCCTGAGTTACCACACTGTCACCGCCATCTATGAAGATCGGACAGGCACACTGTGGGCGGGTACGCTCGGCATGGGCCTCAACAGATTTGACAGGCAGACAGAGACGTTCACCCGGTTCAGACACGATCCCGCCGATCCCCGCACATTGGGAGACGACACGATAAACGCAATTTATGAGGATCACAAGGCCCGGGTCTGGATCGGAACTTTTCGCGGGGGTCTTCATCTGCTTGACATAAAAACCGGAACTTTTGTCTGTTATCGACACGATCCCGCTGATTCCCGCAGTCTGGGCAACAACAATGTGCGGGCAGTCTGTGAGGGTGATCCGGGCATTCTCTGGGTCGGAACTCAGGGGGGACTTGACAGACTGGATGTCGCAAGCGGGAAATTCACCCATTATCTGACAAAACACGGCCTGCCCAATGACACGATTTACGGTGCTTTGAAGGACGATCAGGGAAATATCTGGCTCAGTACTGGCAAGGGGCTGTCCCGATTCAGTCCGTATTCCGGGAAATTCAGAAACTACGACACGGCGGACGGCCTGCAAAGCAATGAATTCAATGCGTACAGTTATTTCAAAAGCAGTTGCGGGGTTTTGTATTTCGGCGGTCCGGGCGGTTTTAACACGGTGTTCCCTGCCCGCATGAAGGAGAATCCGCATATTCCGAATGTTGTTCTAACCGATTTTCAGCTTTTCAACAGACCGCCCGGCATAGGAGGAGACAGCCCCCTGCAAAGGCACATCAGCGCGACCTCGGAGATCACGCTTTCCCACATGCAGAATGTTTTTTCTTTCGAGTTTGCCGCGTTGAATTACAGGCTGTCAGAGAAAAATCTGTATCAGTATATGATGGAGGGGTTTGACAAGGAGTGGTCCCCGCCCTCGCGCAGACATTCCGTCACCTATACCAATCTGGACCACGGCAGATACACATTCAGAGTTAGGGGATCAAACAACGACGGCGTGTGGAATAAAGAGGGAACATCTGTCAGAATGAGAATCACTCCTCCTCCTTGGAAAAGCTGGTGGGCTTATGCGCTTTATGTCATGTCAGTTCTTTCCGCTGTTCTCACTTTCCTGTGCCATCAGCGGAACAAACTCGAACAGCAGCGAATGCTGGCAGAACAAAAGACCGAGGCAAAACTCCTCATGCAGGAAATGGAGATTGCGAAGCATATTCAGACCGCTCTGTCACCTGAGAAACCCGTTCTGCCCGGATATGAAATTGCGGCAACCATGGAACCCGCGGACGAGGTTGGCGGCGATTATTATGATTTCATATCTGTCGCCGGCCATGACTGGATCGTCATCGGGGACGTCTCCGGACACGGCGTTCCCGCGGGTCTGGTGATGATGATGGTCCAGACGGCCATACACACCGTGCTGACCGGAAATCCCGAGACGCCGCCGTCCCGTCTGCTCTCCCTCATCAACAGGACAATCTGTGAGAACATAGAGAAGATGGATGAGTCGAGGCACATGACCATCGTTGTCCTGGCCGGGGGAAGGGACGGAAATTTCACGTTCGCGGGTCTGCATGAGGACATACTGATTCGCCGTGCGGCCACGGGAAGGGTCGAGGCGGTTGAGACGGACGGGATGTGGATAGGAATCGAACCTGACATTTCCGAGATGCTGTCCGAGGACACTTTGAAATTGGAACCCGGGGACTGTATGATTCTCTTCACGGACGGCATAACAGAGGCGTGGGACAGAGACGGCAACCTGTTCGGTGACGAGCGTCTGATGAGGATAATCGAGGAGTCCGGGGAGAGTCCCGCCTCCGAGGTGCACAAGAATGTGATCACCGCGTTGGAATCCTGGGAAAGGCCGGATGATGTGACGCTTGTTGTTGTCAAGCGTTTGAGAACTCGGAACTTATGAAACTGACAGAGCTTTTTGCCGAGCATCCCATCGAACAGCGTCGAATTGGTTGTCACCTCGCCGCCTTATCCCATGATTGAAATGTGGGATGAACTGTTTTCCGAACAAGATGCGGAAATCGGCAACGCTTTGAATGATCAAAACGGTCTGCTGGCGTTCGAACTGATGCACAAAGTGCTTGATTCGGTCTGGAACGAAGTCTGGCGGGTAATGAAGGAAGGCGGAATGGTCTGTGTCAATGGAAGTGACTTATTCAGACATTCCGCAGGGCAAATTTTCTGATTATAACGGTTAGGAGAGGCCGTGAACTTGAACTTATGCTTGAACTTGTGCAAATGTTCAGACACCCCGGCAATGAATTGCCGGGCTGTTTTCAGCAGTCCCCACGGGACTCGGGGGCTTCTG
>JAOZRQ010000482.1 GCA_029940115.1 Desulfobacterales bacterium | reverse complement strand
ACCCTGTTTGAAAGGACTTCATGGGGATCGGAGAATATTTCGGGAAACCTTTAAGAACTAAGGCTGTGTACAGAACAAAGAATCGAGGAACCCGGCTTTTTTCCAAACGGTCCGACTTCCAAACTGCAATAAAAAGCCGGGTTTCTCTCCTCAATCGTTTTTTTTGTCCTGTACAAAAAAACTAAGGGAGTTCATTATGAAATAAAATACCTATTTCAGAAAAAAATGTCCCTGCGGTCAGGCAGCATAGACAGCAAAGCGGGTAAATTATTTCTTGGTAGTTCCCTAAGGATAAGGAGGATTGTCATGCACAAACTTGTGGTCATTTTTTTGGCAATGCTTTTCATCTCCCCGGCTTATGGGGCGGATCTCTCGGTAAGAGAGGAATGGAAGGCACACCCGGAGTTTGAACGATTCAAACCGGATGTCATCGCGGTTCTTCCCATGGATAACATGAGCTTGGAGCCTGGCATCGAGACCGCCTTGTTTGACGAGGTTTACCAAAGGCTGACCGCGAGGGGGTATTCGAAGATCAGGGTTGGCAAGGTCCGGACCGTGATGGGGAAACTCGGGGTTCAGACCCCGGGACAGCTTGCAGGAATCTCCCTGCAACGGCTTGGGAAGAAGCTGAACTGTGACGCCGTGCTGAGGGGACAGATTGACCAATCCGCGGATATCCATTCCGGGGTATATGACGCGGTGGTGGTCTCCTGTTCGCTCCGGCTGTTGCATTGTGAGACGGGCCAAGTCCTGTGGCAGGCCGAGCAGTGGCGGACCGCGCACCGGCAATTTCAGGCCGATCCGGTGAACATGCTCATGAATCTTCTCATGCACAAAGGCGCGTCCCGCGAAAAACGGATCGCCTACCTTGTCCATGAGATGCTCAAAACCCTGCCCCAAGGACCAGTGCAGGTGGAGTATGACAATCTGCTGGAACAGGCCGTGGAGATTCCCACAAAGTGAAACTGGAAACTGGAAACTTGGAGCTTGAGACTTGAAACTTGAAACTTGAAAAGGACGCGGAGATCTCCGCGTCCCCGCGTTGAGAAGACGGCCTCGGACCACAAAATCCGTCAGAATCAGGCACATCAATTCATAAATCGCCACCAAATCCGCCGGCAATCGAGACGATCAAGGGGGGACGAATTTGGGCGAATTTCAAGTTTCAATCTTCAAGTTTCAATCTTCAATCTTCAATCTTCGACACAGATGGAGGTAAAGGAAAATGATTCAAAAATTGGCATGTGTTGTCGTTCTCTCCCTTTTGTCAGGATGCGCCACCGGCCCGGGCAATGTGCCCCAGAGCATAGAGACATCAGGTCCGCCGGCATTCATGACTGCATCTGTCACCCCACCGGCTGAGAGAAAACTGGTGGCCATCGCGGGGTTTGAGAACCGGAGCACCTATTCGGCCGACAAACTCTGGGACACATCCGGACAGTTGGTCACCAATCACCTGATGGATATGATGTATTTCCGGGTGACGGAATGGGAGAAGATGAAACGTCTCTTTGACTGGAGAGATTTCAGCACCATGAACATCATTGACAGCCCGGAAAAGCGGAATAAGATGCGTAAGATTCTGCTGTGCGAGCTTTTTCTCACCGGCGCGGTGACCTATTTTGATGTGAACGAGCAGTCAAAGGTGAGCGCGTTCTCCAAAAGCAAGACCATTGAGACAACCATCCGGGTGGACCTCTCCCTTCAGGACGCGGTGACCGGCGAATACCTGAGCGCAGGCAAAGGCGCTTGGACAGAACGGCAGAGCTTCTCAAAGGGCAAACTCGGGACATGGGATTCCGGAGTTGCGGACAAGGCCCTCGATTACGCACTCAGGAAGGCCCTGTTGCAGCTCACCGAGCGGTATGACAGCCTGACACCCAAGTAAGTCTTGCTCTTAATCTTAATCTTGCTCCCAATTTTGCCCGTGTCCGTTTGATTAAGAGCAAGAGCAGGAGTGAGAGCAAGAGTGAGAGGCAAGCATTCGATGAAACCCGTTGAATCTGCCCTCTCATGCTCGGTTCGGATTGGCAAATCCGAACCACCGCCACCACCGGATTTGTCAATCCGGCGGGAGCTGTGTCGATCTGAACCGCCACCACCGCCGGATTTGTCAGTCCGGCGGGAGCTGTGTCGATCCGAACCGCCACCACCGCCGGATTTGTCAATCCGGCGGGAGCTGTGTCGATCTGAACCGCCACCACCGCCGGATTTGTCAGTCCGGCGGGAGCTGTGTCGATCCGAACCGCCACCACCGCCGGATTTGTCAATCCGGCGGGAGCTGTGTCGATCTGAACCGCCACCACCGCCGGATTTGTCAGTCCGGCGGGAGCTGTGTCGATCCGAACCGCCACCACCGCCGGATTTGTCAATCCGGCGGGAGCTGTGTCGATCTGAACCGCCACCACCGCCGGGTTTGTCAATCCGGCGGGAGCGAACACGGGGTTTACCAAATATTTACAGTGAGAGCAAGAGTGAGAGTAAAATTTAAACAGGATCAAAGATGATGAGGTTCCGCCCGCATACACACGGATGGGAATCCAAGAGGCGGTTCATCCTTCATCGTTCATCCTTCATGAAAAGGAGGAAGCAAAAATGAAACTCAGAACCGTTTTTTGCCAAGTTTTCCTTGTCCTTCTATTTATCCTTTCTTTTTCTCCAGATGGCCGTTCCTTGGAGACGAAACTCCTAGTCGTCCTCTCGGGAGATGAAGAACAGGCCCGAACCGCTGAGGATCTTCTGGCCAAGTATCTGTTTGAGAAGGAGTATGAAGTGATCACTTCTGCTGAACTGGGGGCCGGAGATGTTCAGAAGGCCAAACAGGGAAGATATCAGGAAGTGACCGCGAATTACGGGGCCCATTTCCTTGTCACCGGTTCCGTCAGATCCCGGGTCTCTTCGCGAGAGACCTCAACGGGGATAAAACTGGAACGAGCGGTCAGCACACTCTCTTATAAGCTACTGGACGCTTCCGGCAGGCGGATTCACAGGGGCAGCACCCAGAATGACAGCGCGGGCCGCTCACCGGATGAGGCCGTTTATGCCTCTTTTGATTATATGGCCGCTGACACTGCTGAAGATATCGCGGAAAATATTCCAGACCCGGAACCCTCTCCTCAGATCACTATCACGGAGCCGCCCCAAAAGAGCAACCGGGGATTCACCAGAACCATCCGGAGAAACAGGAGCACGATTGCCATAAGCGGGAGAATCACAGATGATTCAGGGATCCGGTCTTTGACGATCAACAATTCTCCGGTCACAACCGACGCGGGCGGCCGGTTCTCTCACGAAGCCAGCCTTTCACCCGGGGACAACCATTTTACTGTGGCGGTCGTGAATATCCGAGGAATGACTGCGAAAAAAGACTTCACGGTCAAACGAGAAGCCGGACCGGGCCCCGTGGCCGGAGGGCCACAAATTCGCATTACCGAGCCTCCTGTGGAGGAAGCGAGAAGAGGTTTCACCAGAACAATCCAGAGAGCCAGGGAGTCGATCACCATAAGCGGGGAGGTGATGGATAACGCAGGGATCCGGTCGGTCACGATCAACGGGGCTCCGGTGAGAATTGATGCCCGGGGCCGGTTTTCCCACAGCATCGATCTGATCGTCGGGCAGAACAATTTCTCGGTCGCGGCCGTGAACACCCGGGGAATGACGGCAACAAAAGAATTCACGGTTGTCGGAACCCGGGGCTCGACACAGATCGGGACTTCCCTTGGTATGAAGCCCCCCAGAAAGGAGACTACGTTATGGGCCCTGTTAGTAGGCGTTTCAGAGTATCAGAAACCGGGGATGAGCCTGAAATATGCGGATGCGGATGCCCGGGTACTGGCCAAGACCCTTGCAACCCAGCAGGGGAAACTCTTTTCTGAAGTTCGGATCAAAACCTTGGTAAATAAGGATGTCACACGAGAGAGCATCATCAATGCCTTTGAATCGCACTTGGGAATGGCCGCGCCCGGTGATGTGGTTTTCATATTCATCGCGGGCCATGGGATAAAGCACCAGCAGTCTGGATCATACTACTTTGTGACGCACGACGCGAACATTCGAAATCTTGTGTCAAGAGGCATACGCATGTCTGATTTTGAAGAGAGCGTGAAAATCCTTTCAAAGAACACCAATGTGAGCAAGCTGATCATGGTGATTGATTCCTGTCACTCGGGGGCCATGAAAATGGAAGGGCTGAGGGCCGTCGGCAACGCGTCGAATGATCTGGCCGACGCATTGCATGCGGCCGAGGGCCAGTTCATCCTCTCCGCGGCCAAAGCAGGACAGGCCTCAATAGAGGCGAGACGCTTCAGGCTGAACAAAGAGGATTCCGGGCATGGAGCATTCACTTATGCGCTGGTAAAAGGGATGCAGGGCGAGGCCAATTACGATGGAGATGAATACATCTCCCTGACCGAACTGTTCCAATATGTCTCCAAACAGGTCCCCCGTCTCACCGGAGGACGCCAGCATCCTTATTCCAGAAATGCGGGGACTGACATGCCGTTTATTCTTCTAAAGTAAGGGTTTTAAGGGTTAAGGGTTAAGGGTCAAGGCTTGATGCTGAGGCTCAAGGTTGAGGGGTGGGGTTGGCAGGGGTCTGAGGGTTGTGGGGAACGGGGATCCGCCGTCCCCGCGCACACACAAGGCCCTCTGAGCCTTGACCCTTAACCCCTTAACCCCTTAACCCTTAACCCCTTAACCCCCAGACTTACAAAACATTGAACGTGAGCTTCTTTGATGTGACATTCCCTTTTTCATCTGAAAGAAAAATCTTCAGAGTGTGCTCTCCTTTGGGAATATCCGCTTTTGGGACACGGACCCCTTTTTCCCGGATATACTGCTTCACCCGTTTTGTGATATCAATCTCAAAAAACTTCACATAAACCACCCTGAAGGTCTCAATGCTGACAGGGATGTTTCCGCTCGGAACAAAGCTCATGTCAATTTCAAGGGGCTGTTTGTATGTCTTTCCGTTTTTGGGACTTCTGATGATAATCTCAGGGCCGGGAGCCACTCCTTTCGGGATGATTTTCACAAGCTTCTCCGGAAGCGCGTCTTTCAGCGCGGCCTCTTTCGGGGTTATCAGCGTGACGGTTTCGGTATCCTGAGAAAACGAATCTGCATAATATCCCGCTATCAGAGTCAGGCATACCAGCAACACTCTGATGAACCCCCCCCCTTTCCCACACGTTTTGCATAATGATCACCTCCTCTGTCTCATCATTCGGCCAATCAGAACCGGCCTTTGTCAACTTGTTCTGAACTGGACATGGCTTTCAACAAAAAGATTGTCTGGATCGCCAAACATCCACTCAAAAATTCTATCATAACCGGATGTGAGTTTCAATGATTTTCCAGCTTTTCCAGCAATTCTAATGGCATCCTTCATTTTGCCTGAAAAGTGGTTTGCACTTCCCAAATGAGCGAAAAG
>JAOZRQ010000481.1:4079-5430 GCA_029940115.1 Desulfobacterales bacterium | reverse complement strand
TGGATTTGGCAATCCGGCGGGAGTGAGGACGGGGTTTACCGAATATTTACCAATTCTTCATCTGACAACGGACAATGGACGACAAACAACGGACAACAGCCAACACCATGCTTTATCATCTATTATATCCACTTCATACGAAACTGTCGGTCTTCAACGTGTTCCGATACATCACCTTTCGGACCATCTATGCCAGTCTCACGGCTTTCCTGATCTGCTTTCTTCTGGGGCCATGGGTCATCCGGAAGCTGACTGAGATGCAGATCGGGCAGTATATTCAGGAGGACGGCCCCGAAACCCATCACCAAAAGGCCGGCACCCCGACCATGGGCGGCATCCTGATCCTCTTTGCCGTCACCGTCTCAACATTGTTCTGGATGAACCTGACCAACTGGTATGTGTGGATCCTTCTTCTCGTGACCATCGGCTATGGGGCTGTCGGCTTCTTTGATGACTATCTCATGCTGATCAAAAAGCGAAACAAGGGATTGAGTGCAAGGAACAAGTTTCTGCTACAAACGGTGATCGCCACGGCCGCGGGGCTGCTCATCTATTTTTCCCCGAATTTCAACACCCTTGTCACGGTCCCGTTTTTCAAGATGATCTCACCGGATCTCGGGTGGGGATACATTCTCTTTGCGATGCTCGTCATTGTCGGCACATCCAACGCGGTCAATCTCACAGACGGGTTGGATGGACTGGCCACCGGCCCGATGATCATTGCGTCGGTGACCTATATGCTGTTTGCATATGTGGGGGGGCATGTGAAAATTGCCGATTATCTCCAGATCAGTTATGTTGTCGGGAGTGGGGAGGTCACCATCTTCTGCGGCATTCTGGCCGGCGCGTGTCTCGGTTTCCTCTGGTTCAACACCTATCCCGCGCAGGTTTTCATGGGAGATGTGGGCGCGCTGGCCTTGGGCGGGGCCATCGGCACGGTCGCGGTGATCACGAAGCAGGAGATCCTGCTGATGCTGGTGGGAGGAATTTTTGTCATTGAGGCCCTTTCGGTGATCTTTCAGGTGGGATTCTTCAAAATGACAAACGGCCGCAGGATTTTCAGGATGGCCCCTCTGCACCACCATTTTGAACTCAAAGGATGGGCCGAGCCGAAGGTCATTGTCCGGTTCTGGATCATCGCTATCGGACTGGCGCTGATCTCCATCAGCACACTGAAACTTAGGTGATTGCTGCCAATTGCTTGTTGTTTGTTGACGGTGGTCAGTTGCCTGTTGGATTGAGAGAAAGAAACCCGGCTTTTTCTCGCAGTCGGGATGTCCGCCCGTTGGAAAAAAGCCGGCTTTGAGAGAAAGAAACCCGGCTTTTTCTCGCAGTCGGGATGTCCGCCCGT
>JAOZRQ010000481.1:0-3979 GCA_029940115.1 Desulfobacterales bacterium | reverse complement strand
CCGGCTTTTTCTCGCAGTCGGGATGTCCGCCCGTTGGAAAAAAGCCGGGTTTCTCCTGTTCCCGACTTTGAGAGAAAGAAACCCGGCTTTGAGAGAAAGAAACCCGGCTTTTTCTCGCAGTCGGGATGTCCGCCCGTTGGAAAAAAGCCGGGTTTCTCCTGTTCCCGACTTTGAGAGAAAGAAACCCGGCTTTGAGAGAAAGAAACCCGGCTTTTTCTCGCAGTCGGGATGTCCGCCCGTTGGAAAAAAGCCGGGTTTCTCCTGTTCCCGACTTTGAGAGAAAGAAACCCGGCTTTGAGAGAAAGAAACCCGGCTTTTTCTCGCAGTCGGGATGTCCGCCGTTGGAAAAAAGCCGGGTTTCTCCTGTTCCCGACTTTGAAGGAAGTATCAACGTAAATTAGGGCGTACCGCGGAGCGACAAACATCTTCATGGAAATTGTTGACAAACACATTCTTGTTGTGGGGCTGGGCAAGTCAGGGGTGGCCACCGCCCGCTTTCTGAGAAACAGGGGTGCTCGAGTCACTGTGACGGACATGGCCTCTGAAGATCAGTTGGGAGAACACGCCCAAATGATGCGGGAGATGGGCATCTCTCTGGTCCTCGGCGAGCACAGGACCGAGACTTTTGCAAGTGCCGACGGCATTGTCATCAGCCCCGGTGTCCCCCATACCCTTCCACCGATAAAAGCGGCCGAGGAGAGGGGGATACCGGTGATGGGTGAGATCGAATTGGCTTCAAGATTCATCCAAGAACCGATCATCGCCGTGACCGGCACAAACGGCAAGACCACCACAACCACCCTTCTCGGCGAGATGCTTGAGGCATCAGGATTTGAGGTCTTTGTGGGCGGAAACATCGGGAATCCGCTCATCACCTATGCGGACTCTGGCCAAAGAGCGGATAGGATCGTGGTTGAGGTGAGCAGTTTCCAATTGGACACCATTAACACCTTCAGACCCAAGGTCGCTGTTCTCCTGAACATCACAGCGGATCACTTGGACCGTTATCCGGATTTCACCGCTTATGCCAAGAGCAAGGCCCGAATCTTTGAAAACCAGGAACCGGACGACTTTGCCGTGCTGAACAGCGATGATCCGGTGGTCCATTCCGTCACCCAGAACATAAAAGGCAGGAAATTTGAAACTGGAAACTGGAAACTGGAAACTGGAAACTGGAAATTTGAAACTGGAAATTTGAAATTTGAAACTGGAAATTTGAAATTTGAAACTGGAAACTGGAAACTGGAAACTGGGAGCAAGTTTCAAGTTTCAAGTTTCAAGTTTCAAGCCAAATTCCTTGGCAAGCACAATTTGGAAAATGCTTCCGCGGCCTGTCTGGCTACATGGGCCGCCGACGGGACCGAGGCGGGGATACAGTCCGCCCTGAATGATTTCAAAGGGTTGCCACATCGTCTCGAACATGTTGCAAAAATAAAAGGCATCATGTATGTCAATGATTCAAAGGCAACAAACACCGACGCGGTGGCAAAGGCCCTTGAAAGTTTTGACAAGCCTGTCATCCTGATCATGGGGGGCCGGGGAAAAGGGAATGGCTTTCACATATTAAAGGAACCGGTCCGCCGGCATGTGAAAAAGCTCATCGCCATCGGAGAGACAAAGGCGGATATCATCTCTGTCTTGGGGGACGAGTGCAGGGATGGTTCACAAGCCGCCGATTCAATGGAAGATGCGGTCCTCCAAGCATATCGTTTGGCAGAACCGGGGGACGTGGTGCTCTTGTCTCCCGCATGTTCAAGCTTCGACATGTATCGCAGTTACACAGAACGGGGAGACGCTTTTCGCCAAGCAGTCAACGCATTGACGTGGACGTGACCGTGAACTTGAACACAAGTTGCCGATTCTCAGACGGGTAAGTTATTCACATGTCCTATCCTTCAAAATGATGCCAAACAACCTGAAAAAAAGAGATGTCCTTTCTCCATTCTCAATTCTCCATTCCAGAGAGACCGGCACGATACGGAAATCCCCCCGGGGACGCATCCGCGTGACGCTGGCTTACCCGAACACCTATTATCTCGGCATGTCCAATCTCGGTTTTCAGGCGGTTTACCATCTGCTCAATCAGGTTGAGCATGTCGTATGTGAAAGAGCCTTCCTGCCGGAGAGGCCCCGGGTCCGCATCCAGACAGCCGAGTCGGGCAAACGCCTTTCAGACACAGATATCATCGCCTTTTCCGTCTCCTATGAAAACGATTATCCGAACATGCTCAAAATGCTGAAACACGCGGGGATTCCCCTGTGCTCCTGTGACAGGGGCGATTCCTCCCCCTTGGTCATCGCCGGCGGGGTGGCCTGCTTCTTGAATCCTGAACCGATTGCGCTGTTTGTTGACGCTTTCCTGATAGGGGAAGCCGAGGCCCTGTTGCCCGGCTTTCTGGCGTGTATAGAGGACCACCTTGACCCGAGTGCCCCGAATGTCCGCAAAAGATCCGGATTTCCTGAAAAGAGTCGGTTTCTGAGGCAACTCGCACAGCATCTCCCGGGCGCATACATTCCAGAGTTTCACAGAACCACTTACCATAAGGACGGAACCCTCCGGGCCTTTGAACCGGTGGGCGATGCGCCGGCCCGGATCGTACGCGCTACTTTGAAGGACCTCTCCCATACGCCCACATGCAGCACGTTGCTGACCCCTGACACCACGTTCAGCAACACATTCCTGATTGAGGTCAGCAGGGGATGCCCCCATGGTTGCCGGTTTTGCAGTGCGGGGTATGTTTACAGGCCCCCGAGATTCAGGCCGCTGGAACTGCTTAAAGACTGTGTCCGACAGGGCGCGTCTCTCACAAGGAAGATCGGGCTGATGGGTGCCTGCGTTTCCGATATTCCTTGGCTTCCGGAACTCTGCCAGGCGGCAGGAGACGAACGTGTCCGCATCTCTTTCAGCTCGTTGAGAGCCGACGCGTTGCATCCCGAACTCATCGCCGCGCTGAAAAAGAGCCGGGTCAAAACCGCGACCATCGCACCGGACGCGGGGAGTGAACGGATGCGAAGGGTCATCAACAAAGGCATCTCCGAGGAGGACATATTGACGGCCGCGGACGCGCTTGTCTCCAACGGGATCCCCAACCTGAAGCTCTATTTCATGATCGGACTCCCCACGGAAAGGATTGGGGATGTTGAGGCGATTGTGACCTTATGCAGAAAGATAAAAGCGGTCTTCCTGCAAGCAAGCCGGGTCAGAAGGCGGATCGGCCAGATCACCGTCAGCCTGAACCCCTTTGTTCCGAAACCGTTTACCCCTTTTCAGTGGGTGCCCATGGAGGATGAGGGGATGTTGAAAAGAAAGATCAGACAGGTGAGGGATGGCTTGAAACGCGTGGCAAACCTCCGGGTCCAGGCCGAGGTTCCGCGACATGCCCGGATTCAGGCCCTGCTTTCAAGAGGGGATCGCAGGCTGGCCGAGATGCTCTCCCTGGTCAACGACAATGGGGGGAACTGGGCCAAGACCCTCAAGGCGTCCCCTCTGAAAATGAATGATTGTCTGAACAGGACGCGTGATTCGGATGAGGTTCTCCCGTGGAATTTCATTGATCATGGCATCGCCCCCGGCTTTCTTGAGCAGGAGCACAAAAAAGCCATCAAGGGGAGGCCATCCCGGCCCTGCCCCATGGCGGCACCCTGCAACATATGCGGCGTATGCGGAGATCCCCCGAAGGCGGACACTCCCATTTGCAACTCAAGGCTGACTGAAAGAATGCCGCCCGACCTGCCGACGAGGATGCCTGTACCATGAGGGACATCGAATGTCAACAACTTTGTTTGACATTTCAAGTTTTTCTTGATAATAGGGGAAACGCGTTGAAACGCAAGAAAGGCTGCTCAGTCATTGAGGTTGAAAGGCAATGAGACCGCCCTTCTTGCACTCCCTTGCTTGAGCTCTCATGGGCGCCCAACGGGGCAATGAAGAACGAGCCAATACCCCGAAGGGGTTACATATGCCAGCCCAGGGCTGCCC
>JAOZRQ010000480.1 GCA_029940115.1 Desulfobacterales bacterium | reverse complement strand
AGCGCCCGCTGAAATGCCAAAATGTCGCCTAGGGGCTCATTTCAGCACTCCCCTTCCACTCCTTTTTGGACAATGTGTTTTTTCTGAGTTCCTAAAAGGGATCCGTCCCTACGCTCAGTTCGGATTGACAAATCCAAACCCGCCGGATTTGTCAATCCTCCACGCTCAGTTCGGATTGACAAATCCAAACCCGCCGGATTTGTCAATCCCCGACACTTGTCCCCGACGTTTTTTCCCCGACAAAAGACGTCGGGGACAGGTTCCGGCGGGGGTTTACCGAATATTTGCTCATCTGCCAATCTCTTCATCCGTCAGATAGCACGCCGGGTCGGGTGCCCAGACATCCCCGGTCACCGCCTCCGCGCGCACCCTGAAATTGCCGGCGCAGATATTGAGCCAGCGACAGGACGCACATCTTCCGGTGACATGTTTTTTCTTCTCTTTCAGTTGAGCGAGCAACGGATCCGAAGGCTGGGACCAGATTTCGGAAAAGGGCCGGTTTCGTATGTTTCCGAAACTGTGATGACGCCAGAACTGGTCCGCATGCACATCACCGTTCCAGCTGACGCACCCGATCCCCCTGCCGGAGTTGTTCCCCTCATTCATCCTGAGCAGCTCGAGCACCTCCTCGGCCCGTTCAGGGTCTTCCTTCAACAGCCTCAGATAGAGGTATGGCCCGTCCGCGTGATTGTCCACCGTCAGGACCTCCTTCGGCTTTCCCTTGTCATGCAGGGCCCGGGTCCGATCCATGATCAGATCCACAGCGGCACGGGTCTCCTCATGGGAGAGGTCATCATTGACGAGGTCTGATCCGCGCCCCGCGTAAACCAGATGGTAAAAGCAGACCCTCGGGATATCCATCTCTTCCAAGAGATCGAATATCTTGGGGATCTCCCCCCCATTGAATTTGTTGATGGTGAACCGAAGTCCCACCTTCATCCCGGCCTCTTGGCAGTTTCTGATCCCTTTCAAAGCCGATTTGAACGCGCCGTTGACCCCTCTGAAACGGTCATTGATCTCCTCCATCCCGTCCAAGCTGATGCCCACATAAGAGAGACCGACCGCTTTGAGCGCGTCGGCCCTCTGCTGGCTGATCAGTGTGCCGTTGGTGGATATCACGGCTCGCATCCCCTTCTCCACCGCATACGCCGCGAGCTCGAAGAGGTCCTTGCGGACCAGCGGTTCCCCGCCGGACAAGAGCAGCACCGGGACCCCGAATTGGGCAAGATCGTCAATCAGATGTCGCCCCTCCTCGGTGGAAAGTTCATCCTCAAAGGGAATGTCCTTGGCGTGAGCATAGCAATGGACACATTTCAGGTTGCACCGCCGGGTCATGTTCCATACCACCACCGGCCGTTTGTCGCTCGAAAACTGAAGCAGATGGGAGGGGAGTTGTGAGGAGTGCCGGCCGTAACGCAGCGCGTCCGACGGCTCGACTGTTTTGCAATAAAGTTTTGATATGCCGATCATTTCATATTCCCCAATTCATCCTTGATCAGTCTGCTGATGTAAAGCTCCGGAGAGAGAAGCGCCTCTCTTGTGATGAAGAAGCGGGTCCGGCCAGTCTTTTCACGGACCAGTTTGAGACCGTGTTCAAAATCGAGCGTCAGTTTTTTGTAAATCTCCTTGAGGCTGACATCAGAATGCACAAACTGTTCAATGATGAAATCAATCGCGTCCTCCTCCATGACAATGTTGACATGATGGTTCTTGTAAAAATAGAGTTCGATCTTTTTGACCTCATCGGAGTAGAATTTGATCCGTTCAATCGCATTCCCGACATCCATGACATGGGTGCAATAAAAATCGGCCACCGTGTTCATGCGGGAGGGTGTCAGCATCAGGTGGTACTTTTCGGTCAGCATTTTCTGGTTCGATTCGAGATGTTCCCGGATAAAGGCGATCTCCTCGGCAAGCAACCGTTCAAAGGTCTTCCTCAGACTTTCGGTGTCCGCCGATGCGGCAAAGGCCCGGAGTACCCTTTCCGGTTCCCTGATGTGATCATCGGTTGCCGGAAACAGGGTCACATTCATGGACGGGAGCGACTTTTCAAAGGGAAGCAATGCCCGTTCAATCGCGCTGACCAGGCCCCTTGCCCCGGTATTCTCCTCAAACGCGTCCTTGGCCAGTCTGTGCAGCAACTTGTCTTCAAACTTTATGGCGATGCCATACGCTGCAAAATCAAGCTTTTTACCGAGAATGATCGGGTTGTTCGGGTTCCTCAAAATCTGAGACAGGTCCTCCTCGGTCAGCCTCTCAAAGACCGCTTGGACAGGAAGGCGGCCCACAAATTCCGACTCAAAGCCAAATTCTATCAGGTCCTCGGTCTTTGCCTGCTTCAAAATGTCCGCCTGCTCCTGTTCGTCGGGGATATGCGCGCCAAATCCGATATGCTGGCTCCTCACCCGCTTCTGAATGATCTCTCCAAGGTCTGCAAACGCGCCGCTCATGATGAAAAGGATGTTCTTTGTGTTGACCGTGCGCTTGTCCCGCTGGCCCGTCTTGCGAAAGCGCTCAATCTCCTGAATCATGGAGATGGGATCGTGGGGGACCTTCAATTCGACCTCCGTCTCCTCCATCGGCTTGAGCAGGGCCCGCTGGACCCCTGTCCGGGAGATGTCGGAACCGATCAGATTGCAGCTTGAGGCGATCTTGTCCACCTCATCGATATAGATGATCCCGCTCTGGGCCAGTTCAATATCGCCGTCCGCCTCCCGGACCAGGTCCCGGACCAGATCCTCCACATCGCCTCCCACATAGCCGGTCTCACTGAACTTGGTCGCGTCCCCCTTGACAAAGGGGACGCCGATCTTCTTTGCAATCAGTTTGACCATGTAGGTCTTGCCCACGCCGGTGGGACCGATCATCAGCACATTGTTCTTGATGCGGCCCACCATGGCATCCATATGATGGGGGGATGTCTCGGCATGTCTGATCCGGTTGAAGTGGGTGCATATCTTTGTGGCCAGGACCGCTTTCGCGTGATCCTGTCTCACAATGTACTGATCCAGGTAGGAGACCAGTTCCTCGGGTTTCAGGTCAAAATGGATCTCTTTGTCCTCTGAATGTTCCCTCGCGGCTTCCATGAAAAGTTCCTGGGGTAGCGTCGTGGGGGAGATGATTCTGACCTCACCGCCGAATTTCTTGGCCAGAAATTCGCCGATCTCCTTCTCAATTTCCTTGGGACTCGGTATCTTTTCCATAATCTCAGCATTGAATCAGCAGACTGAAAGCCAAGTCAATAAGGTGTGCAATATTTCCCGCACCCGGCTCACAATCTGCTGACAATTTTGTAATGTTCAAACACCTTCTTTAAGGATATATAGGATATATTCTGATTATAACGGATTTAGGGAGGCCTTGAACTCGAACTTGAAGGTGAACGTGAACTTGAACTTATACTTGAACTTGAACTCGAACTTGCCCACAAATGAACATTCACGTTCACGTTCACGTTCACGTTCACGTTCACGTGCAGGCGGCCTCCCCGAAAAGCGTTATAATCAGAATATATTAATTATAGGTCGCTTGTGAAATAGTGCAACCCAAAAAACACTGAAATGCAAATTTTTGAGTGAACCCTTAGCTTCTTCCGGCTCAAAAAAATGTGAATTCATTAAGGATGTCCTTTGGAACAGTCTTTATTTTGTTGACGAACAATCTGTCTTATGGCATGGGACTGTGTACAGGACAGATTTCCAAACCGTCAGAAAAAGCCGGGTTTCCTTCCCCATTCACTTTTTTTGTCCTGTACACAGGGATTAAGAAAAAAAACGCCCAACACATTCCGGCCAAGGAGGTTCAATGCAGACAAATGCCAGACCTTTTCATCTGACTTTCCCGACATTTTTCGGCACCGCGGGAATCATATATTATGAGAAACCATTTTCAATGATAAGGATACTTTTGCCCCGTTCAACAAAAAAATCCCTCGTTGACATGTCAAACAGGGAGTATCCAAGGGTGCGACAGGCCAGCCAGACAAATTCCCACCCCAAGGCCAACAGCATCTCCGAATCTGTCATTGCGTATTTCAAAGGAAACCCAGTTCACATCCCTTGGAAATGGATGGACATGGGCAATCTGACAGAACTGCAAAGGTCGGTCCTTACCGAGGTGGCCTGCATTCCATACGGAAAGACAAAGACATACAAAGAGATTGCCGAAGCCATCAATCGGCCCGGCGCATCTCGTTTTGTGGGCAACACAATGGCGAAAAACCCCTTTCCAGTTCTGATCCCCTGCCACCGGGTGATCCGATCTGACGGGTCTGTGGGTCGGTTCGGCGGCGGATCGGCCATGAAGAAAAAGATGATTGAACTTGAGGTGAAACGTAATTCGTGAAGCGTGATTCGTGAAGCGTGATTCGTGAAGCGTGATTCGTGAAGCGTGATTCGTGAAACGTGAAACGTGAAGCGTGATTCGTGAAGCATGATTCGTGAAGCGTGAAACGTGAGGCGTGATTCGTGACAATCACGCATCACGAGTCACGTTTCACGCCTCACGTTTCACGCCTCACGTTTCACGCTCTTCATTATTTTTTCCTCATCGGCCGCGGCAGTGTTTCCCATGACCCGGGCCGCCAATCCTCTAATGACTTTACCCATGACGCCTGTGTTGATTTTGGAAACCTCTGTCTTTCCATCACTCTTTTCATACACAGCAATGGTGCAGGGCATCAGGCAGGCGACATGGCGCTTCTCCCTGAGAAGTTCGGCCACATACTGGGGCCTGCAGATCCTGAGAAGATGCACCCGGTGCCTGAAATCCACCCCGTTCTCCTTCAAACTGTCGTTCAGCAACTCATGGCTGACAATGACCCAGTTCACTTTGTCAATGGCCTGCCTCAGTCTTTCCAAGGTCTCATCAAATCCGAAACGACTGGGGTAAACTTTCAACACCATGGAACCCATGACAAAGAATTCAAAGACAAAGGTCAGCAGAATGCCGATCCAGACACCTATAAAGATTGCTCCCCACATGCTTAAACCTCCTGTGATCGAAAGTTTGAATTTGAAGCTGAGACAAATTTTCAGTTTCAAGTCTCAAATTTCAAATTTTAAATTTCAACCTAATTTATTCTTGTATTTTCCCTTCGTCAAGTGTTATGTTAAGAAACTTGTTAAGGAGACATCTGAGTACAGGACAAGAAAATGATTGAGGAAGGAAACCCGGCTTTTTCTTGCAGTCGGGGAGTCGGCCCGTCTGGGAAAAAGCCGGGTTTCCCGCCCATTCCCGACTTTTTGTCCTGTACCTTGGGAGACATGACCAAATGAGATCTGGCCCGTCCATTTTGGATTGGCAAATCCGAACCGCCGGCGTTCTCAATCGGCAGTCTTCGGGCCTGCTTGTTTCGGATTGACAAATCCGAAACACTTGCTGATTTTTCAGTCCAGCAGGGAAATGAGGAGCTTGTCCGCTCGTTTCGGATT
>JAOZRQ010000479.1 GCA_029940115.1 Desulfobacterales bacterium | reverse complement strand
AAACTTATGATGAATTGTTTGAGCCACCTTGCTCCCCCAACTTGTGAATGCGCCCAACATGTACCATTTCACAGCCTCGGGTGCCTTCGACGACGCATCCGAGGCCTTCATAATAACTGACGAACATGGCAACACTCCGATGTTTTCCGACAAGACCATCACAAGCAATGTCGTGATCAGCATGCTGAAGCAGGAACTCTGGATCGACGGAGAGCCCGGAGAATGGTCGTGTTTTGTCAATCATGCGATGATGCCTGGAAAAACTTGGACATATGAGCTGATTGACTTTCCGGAGGAACTCAGATGAGGCTGTTCGGCAGATTGCAGCTTCAAGTCTTCCTGAACAAGTATTCGGTGAACCTGCTCCCATGCCCAGTTTGGATTGAAAATCCGAATCATCACCTCCGGCGGACAAGGTGTCTCGGAAATTTTGAAACGACGGACACCAGGCAACTGACAACACGCAAATTGCAAAGGAGAGACAACATGCCTGACAACATCATGAAATCGCTGTCAGCCATCATTGGTCTCATGCTGACACTCTCTGTATCGCCAGCCGACGCGGGGGCCATTTTTGGCGAAACCGAAAGACCGCCTATCCAAGCGGGGTGGCATGGCGACGGAGACCTTGCCGGATTCCGTCTTCCCGGTGTGAAAGACCCCCGGTATTATCAAATCTGGTTCGAGGCCGTGCTTCACGTCACCGACGAGACGGGCACACCGATCGCGGGGGCTGATGTCTGGCGTACTACAACCATTGGGGATGACTTGACGATTCGTGACGATCGGCTGCTGGAAAGGACCGATGAGAAAGGTGAGATCGAATACATCTTCTACTACGGGGACCATCTGGAGGTGTATTTTGCAGGAAGGAAGGCGGTGACTGACATTGATGAGAGGCGGGAGAGCTATTCGGTGACCCTGCCGCTCAGACTGGACGACCCACGGGAGGATGTTCCGGGTGTCGTCGTCAGCGCCACGCATGACAATTCAGAACCGAAACGTCTATTAGTGGCGATCTCAGGTGATCCTCTGGCTTCCAAACCGGAAGTGACCCTGTTTCAACACTATTTTTACAGGCCTCGATACAGTTGTCCCATTTCCATGGTGCCCATGGAAGAGAACCTCTGGTCAGGAGCTGCCGAGTATGAGTACGATGAGTGGGGAATTCTTGAGGTCACAACGCCCTCCGAGTCCGGTTCGAGCCTGTCGGCAAGCCCCTTCAGGATATGTGAGGTTCGCCCCACGGAATCCGCCCTGAAATGTCACTCCCCGCAGACCGAGGAGCTGGAGGCCCCTCACGGCATCGGAGTGGAATGAGTGCGTCTCGGTGCTTCGGCCTGCCGGAGAACCGGGAAGCGTCCAAGAGGCCGAAGTCGCAATCTTTGAAGACAACAAGGATCACTATTTCGCCATTCAGGTGACGGACACCTCGGGCAACCAATCCCCCCCAACCTTCCTGAAGACGCCGACAAGATGCGGCATGACGGATGACGACGGGGACGGGATGGATGACCTGTGGGAGGTCAGGCACAACTTTGACCCGAACACGGACGACTCGCAGGCTGACCCTGACAGGGACGGCCTGACAAACATGGCGGAATACAGACTCGGCACCCAGCCCAGGTCTTCCGACACAGATGATGACGGCCATCCGGACGGCGAGGAGGTGAGACACGGCAGGGACCCGCTCAACCCCAACTCACATCCCCCGCTGCCCGGCGACCTTGACTGCGATTCGGACGCTGACCTGGCCGATGCGATCATCGCATTGCAGATTCTCGGCTCAGACGGTGCCCCTTTGGAATTCTGCCTCAGCGACATTGACGGCGACGGGAGGGTCGGCCTTGCCGAGACGATCCACATTCTTCGGGGGATATCCCGCCCATGACAGGAAGAGAGGGACTGATGAAAAAATATGTGAGTATCTCTATGTCATACTGGCTTTGGTGAATATCATGGCGGTTTCATCCGTTTGTGCCAAAGAGAAACTTGTATTCTCAACTTTTGAAAACTCAGGCCTGACCTTGCTCCAGGAGCCGATTCTCAGGGAAGTGTACAAACAGATGGGGATTGAAATCGAAATCCGCCAATACCCGGCGGAAAGGGCGCTCAGAACGGCTGACGAAGGCAAAGTTGACGGAGAGGTGGCCCGGCTTGCCATGGTTCAGGAAACGTATCGGAATTTGATTATGATTCCTGTTCCCCTGCATCATCTGAAAAATGTCGCGTTTGCCAAAGATGTCCGTTTTCCTGTCCAAGGATATGAAAGCCTGAAACCATACAAAGTGGTCACCCTCAGAGGCTATAAGTACTATGACTTCACATTTGATATCTGTGGATTCCTGCTTTCGCAGGAATGACAGAATTTGAGGGGATGGATTCCTGCTTTCGTAGGAATGACGAGGCATGAAGTGGGTGGATTCCTGCTTTCGTAGGAATGACGAGGCATGAAGTGGGTGGATTCCTGCTTTCGCAGGAATGACATCATTACAGAAACCATTTGACTTTGAAGGAGTCGCTGATGAGAATGCCAAGGTGCTGTGCATTGACGGGACTGATGTTGCTACTCTGCGGGGGGATGCTGTTTCCCCTGGGCGGAGTTGCGGCGGAGAAGCCCGTGCTGATCCTGGCCGACGTGTCCGGTTCCATGCGGGAGGAGCTGGTCCCCGACACCGAGCAGGAAGAGGAGATGACGAAGGTTCTTGCGCTCAAAGAACTGCTCCTCCGTCTGGACCGTGAGCTGCTGCCCATGACCTGTGACACGGGCATTTACCGGGTGCGCTACAGATCCGGGGACAAGCGGCGTTACGAGCCGTTTCTCCCCATCGGAACCCGTAAGGACAAGGAGACCAACAGAGCAATTGCAGAAGAGTTCATCACGGACTATCCAGTCTTCAACCGCCGCACACCTCTGGCGGACATGTTGCGCCAATTGGATCAACAGGAACTCGGAGGGATGAACGGCGAGATCACCCTTCTGCTCATCTCCGACGGGCGGGAGAGCTTTTACGATATCGAGGATGACGAGGCGGAGATCCGGAAACAGACGATTGACCAGAACGACAAGGTCAGAGGGCCGCTCACCGAAGTCCGTCGCCTGAAGGAGCGGTACGGAGAAAGCCTGATTCTCCACACCATCTCCCTGGACTCAAGGGATTCAAAAGATTCAGAGGATGACAGGGGCGATGCCATGTTGAGACGGATGGCATCCATCGGAGATGGAAAATATTTCTCCGGGGTCGAACTGCTCCGGGACGATTCCCTCATGACAGGACTTTCGGAGCTGCTCTGTGAAAAAGTGTTCAAAGCCGAAAGAAGGACGGCCCCGATGGTTGTGGCCGCCCCGCCTCCGGAGCCTGAGCCGGAACCCGAACCCATGCCGGAACCGGAACCCGTATGGAAGCCTGAACCCGTGCCCGTCCCCGTATGGGAGCCGGAACCCGAACCTGTTCCCGTGGCCCCTCCGATGGTGATGGCCGTTGAGGAACCCCAAGGCCCCTTCGACACAGACGGTGATGGGGTATATGACGACGACGACAGATGCCCCGGAACCCCTGCCGGCGCAAAGGTGAACATTTACGGATGCTGGGTCCTCGAGGGCGTCCTCTTCGCGTTTGACAAATGGGACATCCGTTCAAGATATTATCCGGATCTGGATGAGGTCGTCAGGATATTGGAGATGAATCCGGAGCTGAACATCGAAATCCAAGGCCATACGGACAGCTTCGGCTCGGCCGCGTACAATCAGAAGCTTTCCCAAAGGCGAGCCGAATCTGTGAGAACGTATCTCATAAACAAGGGGATCGCCGATTACCGCCTCTCCACATCCGGATACGGATTTGACCAGCCGGTCGCGTCCAACGCCACCGCGGAAGGGCGTCAGTTGAACCGCAGGGTCGAGCTGAAACCGATTCGATGAAGGATGAAGGATGAAGGATGAAGGATGAAGGATGAAATATGAGGGATGAAGGATGAAGGATGAGGGATGAAATATGAGGGATGAAGGGTGAAGGATGAAGGATGAAGGATGAAGGTGTCACAACGGACAACCGACAACTTTCATATCATAAGGAACAAAGCAATGAGACATATGACTTGTTTGAAATATATCCTTGCAACAGCCATGGCCTTGGTCATCGTTTTGCCGCTGGCGGCAGTGGCGGATGAGAATCTCGCGCTTTACGGGCTGAAAGGATATACTTACACCTACTCTCCCATCCCGACTGACGGGATGCACATTCAGACCGGGGTCATGCACTCCCGATTCGGCAGTGGGAAGCTGGACTGCAGGGAGGGGAACATATGGGTCGCACCGTTGAGCCTGACCTTTGGAAACGGGAGCTGGTGGGAGTTCGCCGTCGCCAGCCACTGGGAGTCTTGGGAGAACACCGACGACTATTGGGAGAACAAGAATGAAGACACCAAAGAGGACGGCATCGGCGACGTGTTTGCAGGCATGAAATTTCGCCTGCTGAATCAGGAAAGGGGGATGCCCCTGGATCTATCGGTGATGCCCTACGCGCTGATCCCCACCGGGGACCGGGAGAAGTCCATCGGCGACATCTATCTCTACAACCCTGGCGATGACGATGACTTCTCATATGGGGCCAACCTGCTACTGGGCCGACGCTGGGGAGCATTCTACGCCGCGGTCAACTTGGGGATGAACTATGTGGACACCGATGTTGAATATATCGAGGATAAGACCTTCTTCGGAAGCCTGACGCTCGAATATCAGTTCTCCGAGACCATGACTTCGTATATCGAATTCATCAACAACGAGAACAAGAATCGGGAGAACTATCCCAAAGACTGTGGAAATCCCGACGCCTATCCCGCCTGTAAAAAATATCCCGACATCGCTCAGTGCTATGACGAAAATACCGATGAGGACATCCGGGAGCTCGGCCTCGGGTTCACTTATGTCACCGGCCAATGGGGATTCAAGCTCCACGGGGGTGCGGGCCTGAGCAAGACCTCGCCGGATGTACGGGGGGCATTGCTGATCAATCGGAGCTTTTCGTTCTGAAAAGCTTGCCGTTAAGCTTTGAGAACGCCTTGGAACTCGAAATTTTTTGTCATTCCCGCGAAAGCAGGAATCCATTCTAACGGATTTTAGGGTCTGAAGCCGTTTTTTGAACGCGGAGAACGCGGAGGCTCGCGGAGTACCCCATCCAAATCTCCGCGATCCTCTGCATCCTCTGCGTTTTCCTGACTGGATGAAATGACACAGAACCACAAAATCCGTTAGACTCAGAAATAAAGGAGCAAAAATTCTCGTGATGGGACAAAAAACAAAAAAGTTCTTGATGTGGTGAATGTCCCATGTTAAAAGAGAATATTCTTTCCATGGCATGGTGAATGGGTCGGATTTGGCAATCCGAACCGAGCCATGTAAAATCAGATAAGGAGAATCTGTGTACAGGACAAAAAGTCGGGAACGGGCGAGAAACCCGGCTTTTTCCCAAA
>JAOZRQ010000478.1 GCA_029940115.1 Desulfobacterales bacterium | reverse complement strand
TCTTGCGTCTCATTCCCTTCAGTATCAAGAAAAACTTGGAATGTCAAAAAAAATGTCGCCTTCAGGATGCCGGCTCAAGCGTGGGAGAGCTCAACCAAAGGAGTGCAGGAAGGGCGGTCCCATTGCCCTTCAACCTCCACAATTTGAGACTCGTTGCCCTTCAACCTCAATGACTGAGCAGCCCTTCTTGCGTCTCATTCCCTTCAGCATCAGGGAAAACTTGGAATGTCAGACAAAGTGTTGCTTCCTCGCATTCGAACCGCGGATCATGCGGATTGCACGGATTGCACGGATTGCCGTCCTTCCTTGCTGGCGTGGGATTCATCGTTTTCTTGGGTTTGTGCGGGTTTGTGGCGCAGAAGGTTGTTGACATCCGCCATCCCCCATGGTGCGGGCATCCTCGTTGGCAGAGTCGGGCGGCATTCCTTCAATCACACGCGCCATCTTCCACCATTTTCTTGACTTGGTGCAAAAACTTGTGTCCCAGTTTTTGGCGGGAAACTTTTGTCCCATCATTGCTTGTGGAGGCTCAAGCAAAAGGAGTGCAAAGATTGGCAATGGCTGAGAGCTTGCCATCCTAAAGGACCTTCTTTGCACCTCCGTCACCTGCATCCTTTCAGGGCACCGGTTCAAGTGTGAGAGAGCTCAACCAAAGGAGTGCAAGAAGGGCGGTCTCATTGTCTTTCAACCTTCACAACTTGAGACCCAATGCCTCTCAACCTCAATGACTGGGCAGCCCTTCTTGCGTCTCATTCCCTTCAGCATCAGGGAAAACCTGGAATGTCAAAAAAAATGTCGCTTTCCGGAAGGAAGGTTGTTGACATATGTCCAAGATGATCGGGTTTGGACATTCATAAAGGTAAAGGGCGGCAGGAACAAAAAAATGGCAGAATGTGTAAAAAAAAATCTCTTTCCTGCACATTAGATAAGTAAGGATGGCTTTGATTATCTTGGTCTCAAAAAAAAATGAAAAAAAGATGTCCAAGATGATCGGGTTTGGGCATTCATAAAGGTAAAGAGAGGCAGCAACAAAAAAATGGCAGTGTGTGTAAAAAAAATCTCTTTCCTGCACATTAGATAAGTAAGGATGGCTTTGATTATCCTGGTCTCAAAAAAAATGAAAAAAAATGTCCAAGATGATCGGGTTTGGGCATTCATAAAGGTAAAGGGCGGCAGGAACAAAAAAATGGCAGAATGTGTAAAAAAAAAATCTCTTTCCTGCACATTAGATAAGTAAGGATGGCTTTGATCTCAAAAAAAAATGAAAAAAAATGTCTGAGATCATTGGGTTTGGACATTCATATAAGTGAGGCGAAAGCGGGAACAAAAAAAATGCCAGAGTGTGTAAGAAAAAGTCCTCTTCCCGCATATTAGGTAAGAAAAAGGGACAGAGATTCCTTAGTCCTGAAAGGAGGTGGGAAATCTGACAAAGATTCAAAGAGGTAAACCAGCGGCTTATGCCGCATCAACAAAGGCGTTCAGTCTTTATTAGTCTTGTAAAGGAGGTATGATGAAAATGTTCAAGGTTTTTATCGCAATGGTTTGGCTGGTGTCCATGTTCACCAGCCCGGTCTTTGCCCAGTGCGATGGCAAGGACACATTCACGGCACAGGATGCCCAAGACGCGTTCGACAAGTACATGAAGACTTGCACGAGCTGTGAGGACATCTGCTGTGATGTGAATGAGGATGGCAAGTGTACGCCCGCGGATGTTCGGTGCATTGCACGGCGGGCTGCGGGGGAATCGAGTTGTCTCGATGCGCCGGCGTTTACATCCGGTACCATTACCGGGCATGTTCGTGGCAACGGCCTTCCAATAGCCGGAGCCAGTTTGGAAGTCGGATCAGTTAGCGGCACCACTGACGACATGGGTGACTTCGCCATTCAGGTCACTGGCGCTGAGATCACTGATACCCTTGACGGCGAGATGTTCTTAATCAAAGTGACTGCTGGAGGATTTGCTACGGGTTATGCAAAAGCCGCTCGTTCTGATGTCGAAAATGATTTTGATATCGAAATCAAGTTGCTTGAGATAACCGACGAAATCACTCAGGAGGAAGATGTTTCGACAGGTGTTGATATCGTCGCATATGGGGCAAAGGTTGGAGAGCTGACCATCCCCTCTGAAGCATTTCCTGAAGGCGTGACTCAGATCACAGGAGATGTCACCTATCTTGATCCCACCACGACTGAGATAGATGCGGCTCCTGGTGGCGATTTCCGAGCGGTTCCCAAAACAGCAGACCCGGATCAGCCCGTGATCTCATTAAACAGCTTTGCCATGATGAATTTCGATCTCAAAGATCAGAATGGCAATCCGATCAGTCAGTTGGCTGGCCAAGCCACGATCTGCATGAAGGTTCCGGATGGAATTGATGTTTCTGTCGGAGATAAAATTCCACTGTGGTGGTACAACCCTGAAGATGGCCTGTGGCATGAAGAAGGGGAGAGCACGGTGGAAAGCTGGGAAGGCACTTTTTGGATGTGCGGCAGTGTCTCCCACTTCTCTTCATGGAACTGTGATGAGCCGTTGAGAGAGCATTCCTGCTTCAGATTTACTTTCAGGGATGAAGAATTGAGACCTGCTTATCCTGTTGCTGGTCTGAAATGGTGGGCAGAAGGTGTTTCATACAGAGGTACCTCTCCTCAGCGAAACTGTAGAACTTGCAGGAGATGCAGATCGGTCCCTCCTTCCTCGTTTACAGTCAAGAGAAATGAGCGAATAAGGGTTTATACCAGAATCAAAGGGAACCGGTATTACTTGGTGGACGATGGGGATGGTACTTTCAGTGTCAACACGGATAAAAGCAAGACGGTCATCATCTCCACGCCAACTGTGCAGGCAAGCTGTTATCGAGGGTACAACATCGGAGGTTGCCGAAATCTGGATGATACCAATGGAAATGGCAGAGACTCTGCTGGCGCGTCGGCAGATGGAATTCTTCCTTTCAGAAAAGAAAATGCGATCAACCGCGCACCGGATATCAGAGCAATGTTTGCGGATCCCAAGGTGAATGTGGGCGAAACATTGGGTAATTCCCAGAATCCGCTTTATGTCACCCTTAAAGATCCAGAAGGAGACACTTTCTCTGTGACTTGGAGTTCAACATGCGGTGACATCTACTCTTTTCAACCCAGAACGGCGGATCCGGTTTATCCAGGTTATTTCAGAGAGTCTCCCATGGTCCCCTCGGCTGGACCGGCAGGATTCTGTAGGATTACTGCAACATCTCAGGACAGTAAGGGAAATAAGACCGAGGCGTTTGTAAGAGTGCAGGTGGGTGATGATATTGGCAAAACATTTACAGGGCTTTTCACCTATCTGAATTCCGAAGGAATAAGAGTTCCTCTGAAACAGGGAACTGAGATACGTATGAGCAGTAGCAGTGGTTATGACAGCAGGGTATCTGCTGACATGAATGGACGTTGCGTGTTTGAAGGTTTGCCTTGTGAGTGTAATAGCAGTACCTACACATTTGGCTTCTCTTTTGAAGAATTGACCTTTCCCTCAACAGTGAGGCATACTGTCTCTGCGGATATTAGTTGTTGCGGTGTAACCGAACAAATTGATTTTCCGTAGTCTTAACTTTTGATTGGGAAATTTAACCGTGAGTGCAGAACGTAAAAGCCACCATATGCGGCATTTCCGGCCACTTCCCGGAACCTGCCGCACCGAAACCATTCGGTAAGGAGGGTATGATAATGATACTCAATTGGAGAAACAATGTCTGGATGCTCGCTATTGTGGCCGTCATGGCCTGCTTCCAGGTTGCAAGCGCAGATGCGGCGGTGATCGAGCTGAATGACCAAGCCGCGTCTGTGGGAGACGATGTCACGTTTACCGTCTCCCTCAAGGATACGCCCGGAGAAGCCTTTGCTTTCGGGTTTGACATCCTGTATGACGCCAATGTGCTGACCTTCAGTCAGAATGAACGCGGCTCCCTGATTCAGGACGGGTTCGCTTATTTCGGCGGGAACGAACTCTCTTCGGGTCGTGTCAGAGTCGGCGGCGCGGAAGTCGGGGAGACCGGGATCGCAAAAGGGAACAGCGGGATGTTGCTGACACTCACCTTCAAGGTGATCAAGGCCGCTGTCTGCAACTTGAGCTTCACCGCCATCGAAGATGATTTTAACGGCTGGTCCACCCGGACCGGAAAATTCACCCCGGCCCGTCCTGATGTCTGGGTCGCAGACCCCGCTCCGGATAACGGCTCAGAGCCCCACAGCATCAGTAGAATCTGGTACAGCCCGGCAGTTTGGGTGCGAAACCAGAATGATGGTGTGTATCAGTATCAGAATGTGAAATACGGACAGGACAATTACGTTTATGTCCGGGTGAGGAACATCGGCAATCTGACTGCCATGGATACAACCGTTGAGGTTTATCGAATCAATTCCTCTCTCGGAAGCGGCTGGCCCAACGGCTGGTCAAAGGTCGGAACGGCAGCAATTGACGACCTTGAGCCGAATGCCAGTGAAGACGTGGTGATCCGCTGGGACGAAAGCGAAATTCCCAAACCGGGCCACTATTGCTTCTATGTCCGTCTGCTGAATGATGATGATCCAATGGCCGTCCTCGAAGGCAACAGGCCCGTGACGAATACTCGCAACAACAACAACATCGCTTGGAGAAACTTCAATGTGGTGGGTCTGTTGAACAAGGTCACGGACAAATTCGACGTAAACGTGGGCAACCCTGAAGATCAGGCGGTGAATGTTGACATCGTGTTCGAGGACCAGGACGGTTTGCTCAATAACGACGGCGCAAGAGTCATCGTTGATCTGAAGGACCTTTTCCAGCGATGGACAGACGCGGGCAGCGGAGGAGAGAACATCAGGATTCTCGACGGAACAGAAGTTCAACTGACGGGAACATCGGCCAAATTCTTCGGCATCTCCATGGAAGCGAATGAAGTGCAGACGATCACCATGAGAGCCGATGCGTTCAAACCGATGCCTGTACCCGGAACCTCCAAAGAGTATCGGTTCAGTGCCCAGGAGTTCATCAATGATGAACTGATCGGCGGCGTGGATTACATCATCACCACAAGGGCATTGGGAACAGACACCGATGGTGACGGCGACCCGGATGTGACGGACCCGGATGATGATGGTGATGAAATTCCGGATGACAAGGAGATCGAAAACGAGCTGAATCCCCTTGTGCATGATGCGAATGAAGACCCGGATGAGGACGGACGCACCAACATCCGAGAGGTTCTCACAGACGGAACCGACCCGTTCGTAGCGGAAGTGAAGGACTGCAACGGCGTGTGGAACGGAACCGCCCTAGTGGATGGCTGTGGCCAATGCGTCGGTGGGAATACTGGCAAGACGGCTTGTCCTCAGGACTGCAACGGCGATGCTGGCGGAACTGCCTTCGCCGATGAGTGCGATGAATGCGTCGGCGGCAACACTGGAAAGGTCGCTTGCGAGAAAGACTGCAACGGCGATGCTGGCGGAACTGCCTTC
>JAOZRQ010000904.1:200-1516 GCA_029940115.1 Desulfobacterales bacterium | reverse complement strand
GTATTTCTCCTCGTTGTAGGTGCTGTCAATCCTTCTCACCTCGTCATGCTCATATCTGGATTCGGCCAGATTCCGATCTATGATGAACAGACTGTAGTCTTTGTGGTTGTGGATAATCTTACGCAACGCGTCAGGGAAACGATACTCAACTTCTATCAAGTTTGTTGACTCTATGACGCGTTTGATAGCCTCAGGCTCTTTGTAATCCTCCTCGTCAAGTTCGTTTAGTTCCTTGATCGCCTCCTCGCCAAGATATTTGGAAAACAGACGGATGACTTTGGAAATGTTCTCTTCCAACTGATCTTCCACATACAGAATTCTCATTTGTTTTGCTCCTCCCAGAGATTTGCAAATCTGATTTCAATGGAATAGACCCCATTTTCTCTGTTGATGATCGGTTCCGTGTCCAGCAGCTTTGAAAAATTTCCGACAATGACATGGCCGATTCCGGATGTCTTGACATTGAGTCTCTCATCATAAGGATTTGTCACTTTGATGGAAATCTGTTCAAGGGTGTCAGTGAGGCTGATATGCAAAAATCGGTTTTCCCTGCCCACGAAAGAGGCATACTTGACAGCGTTCAGGATCAATTCTTGGCATAAGATCAAGAATTTGAGTGACGAATCCCTGCTGTCTCCGATCATATAGTTTGCTGCGTTGTCAAAAGAGAAGCCAACATCGAAAAAGTATTTTTCCAAGAACGGGGTCATCTCCTGCAAACGGACAGTTTGTGAAACCTGCATCCATGCCGATTTTGCCTCCTTGAAAACCGGTTTTGTGGGGAAGTATCCCCTCACAAATTTGGAGAAATGCTTACCATCAAACATGTTGCCGACGGCGTATGTGAGGGATTCCAGAAGGATTGAGTGCAGGCTGGTCTCCTCTTTGTCCGCATGGTTATGGGCATCATGGCGAAAGTCCTCAACCGAGCCTCTGAAAGAGAGGGTCATGGCGTTCACGATCTCCCGGATCAGATTGGCCCCGCGCAGGGCGTTTTCGACAACCATCGGCTTGAAAACCTTCTCCTGCCTCAGATTCTCAAGCGGGTCAATGATCGTCCTGAGAAGGTTCCTGATGGAATGGGACATGTCGGCGACGGCTTTGTCTTGGTTCATTGTGTTTTCTCCTATGCCTCGGAATCAATCCCGAGGCTGACAGCTCAAGCAGGCTGAAGCCAGCTGGCATGACAGGTGCTCCCGGCTCGGAATCAATTCCGAGCCTGACAGCTCAAGCAGGCTGAAGCCAGCTGGCGTGACAGTGCGCTCCCGGCTCGGAATCAATTCCGAGCCTGACAGCTCAAGCAGGCTGAAGCCAGC
>JAOZRQ010000904.1:0-100 GCA_029940115.1 Desulfobacterales bacterium | reverse complement strand
TGTCGTGACAGTGCGCTTTAGCGCACTTTGGCTGTCAGCCGGGGAATTGATCTCACGGCCTCGAGTATCGGCTGCAAATCCCCCCGAACCATGCAATCAC
>JAOZRQ010000058.1 GCA_029940115.1 Desulfobacterales bacterium | reverse complement strand
ACAATCTGATAAACCTAAATATCACAGAGGATTGCGGGGAAACAGGAGGCCCCCCATTGACCCCGGGGACTGGTTCATCCTGACGCCTGAGAGCTATTGGCACTATACCGGCGATGGGCAGCCGAACAGTTCGGTCAAGGACAATTTTGCCAATACCGTCCTTGATGAGAAGGATGTGGGAAACGGGATCATGGCGGTCAACCTTGAGATGAGCACCCATGATGGACGTGACGGAGACCAGATGTTCTGGCATGTTGACTCGGAGGGCGCGCTCTTATTTTACGGGTTTCACAATGAGACAGCAGACGGAGACGACGCGGGCAGTTTTCTTGCCCAGGATGTGATTCTGGATGATCCGCTGCTGATGGGAGAGAAGGGGCAGAATATTGGTGATGAGGTTGCGGATGCCGGGGAAACCTCGGTGATGGTCGGCTCGATTTTCGGAACCCAGCCGATGGATGCAACGGTGAAATCGGCTGTCACATATGAAGAACTGATCCCTCAGCTTGAAACACCCATGGGAATTTTCACCGATGTCCTCCGCATGATCGTGAAACTCAGCCTGGAAGTGAAGGTTCCCTTTGTTGGCACACAGTCAGACGATCTGTTCTCAGGCGAGTTCTGGCTCAAGAAGGGCGTGGGCATGGTCTTTCAGAAGCAGTATGCCGAGGACCCTGCTGATGAGAGGAGTCTGATCATTGAAGGGGGGAAAGTCGGCGGATCGGCCATCAGGACAGAGAACCAGGAGACGCTGGCCACTGCCATACTGATCCTCCAGGCCCTTTGCGGGGAGGATTCGCAGGATGCAACCAAGGAACTCGATGTAAACGGTGATGACAGGGCAGGACTGGCAGAGGTGATCTGCCTGCTGGGAAGACTCTCGGGAATGAGGCATTTCACTCTTGAGAGTGGCGCGTTTTCAGAAACATGCCGATGACGGTGATGACATCTCTCCCGCGCTCTCATGGAAGAACGCGGCCATGGGGACCAAGAGCTTTGTTCTGATCATGGATGACCCGGACGCCATACCGGTCGCCGGAAAGGTCTGGGATCACTGGATCCTTTACGACATCCCCGCTTTGACAACCTCATTGGATGAGAACGCCGGCGTTGAAGGAGACGGGAATCTCCCGGCCGGCGTCAAGCAAGGCGAAAATTCATGGGGGAATGCCTATTATCAGGGGCCTGCGCCGCCCCAGGGAACTACGCACCATTATTATTTCAAGCTGTATGCCCTGGACACAGCGGAATTAAACCCCGCAGGCCTTGGCAAAGCCGACATGGAGGCGGCCATGAAGGGCCATATCCTGGGGGAAACCGAATTCATGGGGACTTACATTCGTCCTTCCAAATGACTCGGGACATTGGTTCCGACCGTGTCCCGGCAATGGATTGCCGGGCTATTTTCAATCGTCCCTACGGGATTCGGGGACATAGGTTTTGGCCGTGTCCCGGCAATGAATTGCCGGGCTATTACAGGGTTCATCAGGTCTCACGACAAGAATCGCCGCACAGCGTATCCGATTCCTGCGAGCATGGCGACAAGGCCGAGCATCAGCGCAATGGGCCGGACATCATCCCACGCGGCCGACGCGGCGGAGAGGAAGCAGGAACCGCCGCCGCCACCTCCGCCGGTATCAGTTTTTGGATGAGATGTGTCGTCATCTGGATCATACCCTCCCTCATGCTCCTCGCCATTTGACCATCCGTCGCCATCCAAGTCGCCATCGGTTCCGTTGATGCCAGTGCCATCCGTCGGATCAAGGCCGTAATCGAGTTCCCACCCGTCCGGCAGGGTGTCGCCGTCGGTGTCGGAATCTTGCGGATCCGTGCCGCTCTCAAATTCCTCGGCGTTGTCGAGTCCGTCCCCATCCAAGTCCCCATCGGCTCCGTTGACCCCCGCACTGTCCGTCGGATCAAGGCCGTAATCAAGCTCCCACCCGTCCGGCAGGGTGTCGCCGTCGGTGTCGGCAAGATGCGGATCCGTGCCGCTCTCAAATTCCGCCAAGTTGTCGAGTCCGTCGCCATCCAAGTCGCCATCGGTTCCGTTGATGCCGGTGCTGTCTGTCGGATCAAGTTCGCGATCCAGTTCCCATCCGTCCGGCAGAGTGTCGCCGTCGGTGTCGGGATCGTGTGGATCCGTGCGGCTCTCAAATTCCGCCAAGTTGTCGAGTCCATCCTGATCCGCGTCCTCATCCGGATCATCCACACCCATCTCATCTTCCCAATCATCCGGCATCTCATCGCTATCATCATCGTTCATGACGATGGGCGTCGGACTCACCGGATTCCCCGCCGCGTCCATGACATTCTCCGGCGTGAGGGTGAGAATGGTATGCGCCGGCAACGCATCGAACGACAGGCGATAGGTCCCGCCGCCGAGATCGGTGATCTCATTCACCGTCAGAGACGGGGTGAAGCGGTAAGCGGCTGGGTCCGTCGCGTGCTGCATACCCGGCTCACTATAGGTGATGTCAATGGTACGATTCTCAGCGTCAATGGTGTAGGCTTTGATGACCGGCTCCGCACCATCATCCACAACAAAGGTGTGCCCAGCATGATCTCCCACCGGGTTGCCTGCCTCATCGGCCATGCCGGTGATGGTGACGATGGCCGTGCCCCCGGCATTCGGCGGAATGACTGCTGTGTAGCCCCACACCGTGCGACCATCCGTCTCGGTCATCTCCTCGGCAGTCACATCAATCCCCTCACCCGCGTAGTCAATGGTGATCTGAGGAACGCCGGACAGGGTCCCCGCCTCGTCGAACTCGGCGGTCATCATCACCGCGTCCCCTTCGCTGTATGGCCCGGGAACGTCATAGGCGATGGCGACCGAAGGAGCCAGATTGTCCACCCGGAAAGGCTCCGACACCACCGGTGCAAGGCTGTCAAAGATGCCGTTGGTGATGCTGAGGCGGATCCGCACATCCTCCTGATCCGTCCCATCTAGGCCGATCACATCGGGATGCCGGGTATTCAGCGTGAACGCGTGAACGGGGGCCTCCGCAAAGGTAAGCCCGGAACGGTAGGATTCACCGTTGTTGTCCCGCCATCCGATGCCCAATGCAACAGAACCATTGCCATCCGCCGGTGCATCCCATGTCGCACCGCCATCCGCACTGTATTCAAATGTGTGAAGCAGACACAGGCTCTCCGATGGATCTTCGATTTTGAACGAGATGGTGATGATTCCGTCTCCGTTCCCGGATTGGCTGACCTGTTCTGCGGGGATGACATTCGCCGTGACATATCCGCCGGTGGGATAACCGAACGTCACGACAAACGATGTTTCGCTGGTGTGACCGGTCACGTCTGTCGCGGTGATCTGAAAGCGGTTCTCCCCCGGTTTCAGGCGTTCGGTATAAGACCAGGAGGTCTCGCCGAGAGTGTGGGTGACGCCGTCATCCGAACCATTGACATAGATGGCCACCGCATCAGATCCGCAAGTTCCGCTGAGGATGATATCTGATCCCTCAATCTCATGCCCCGTGACAGCAGGGGGCGTAAGCGGCGTTGTCACATAGACCACCCGGACATCTCCGTCGCGGTCAGGCTGGAGTTCCGCATTCCCCGCGATATCTTGCGACACCGTCGCAAAATAGTAGGCCCCCTCCTGGTCCGGCGTGTAGAGAAATCTCCCGGAGGTGCTGGACGGTGCCGACATCCCGGTATGAGCCCATGTGCCGTCCTCTCCCGACTTAAACCAAAGTTCCACATCAGCCATGCCGGATACGTTGTCCGAGGCGGTCCACTCAATGGGGAACGCGCCAGATACCGAAGCCGGTGCATACGCGGTCGAATCCGGGGGGGTGATGTCATATATTGTGCGGGCATCGCCCTCGCCTGTAGGAGCGGTTTCCACGTTCCCGGCATGATCCATGGAGCGGGTGGCCATGTAATAAATCCCCTCCTCCGTGGGCGTGTAGGCAAATACGCCAGCGTCACCGGATTGTCCCGGAAGGCCGGTGTCGGCCCATGTGCCTTCATCCGTCTTATACCAGAGGGATGTGACGGCCACGCCTGAACCGGCATCCGACGCCTCCCATGCAATGGAGAGCGCATCGTTGGCATATGTCGGGGCGGATGCCTGCGAATCCGGCGGCATGGTGTCTGACGTGTGGCTGACCGTAATGAAGGCTTCCGGACTGCTGTTCCCGGCCGCGTCTGTCGCGGCGATCTCAAAGCGATTCGCTCCTTCCTGCAATGCGCCGGCATAACTCCAGAATACGCCACCAGGGGTGTGGGCCACGTCCTCGGCAGAACCGTTGACCTCGATGGTCAGGGCATCTTCCGAGCAGGTTCCCTCCAAGGCGAGGCGACGCTCAAACGTCGAATAGTCCGCACCTGAGTTCGTCATGATCACAGGAGATGGGGGAGGTTCAGTATCATAGAACGTCCGCGTATCGCCAGCACCTGTCGGCTTGGCCTCCTCGTTCCCCGCTGTATCAACGGAACGGGTTGCGAAATAATAGGTGCCGTCTCCGTCTGAGGGCGTGAAGATATAAGTCCCCTCAGTGCCGGACTGAGGCGCAATCCCGGTGTCGGCCCAAGTTCCATCGGCATCTTTTTTGTACCAGAGCCGGGTCTGTGCGACCCCGGAATCGTCATCCGAAGCGGTCCAGGCAACGGATATATCCTGGTTTGCGAATGCCGGCGCGTCTGCGGTGGAACTCGGGGGCAGGGCATCCGGTTCATATGTGATGCGGATGGACGTCTCGGAACTTCTGTTGCCAGCCGCATCTTGGGCCGTCACGCGAAAAGTCGTCTCCTCTGCCTGCAATGTGGCCGCATAGTGCCATGTCTCCTCACCGGGGATATGGGTGACGCCTTCCACAGAATCGTTCACCTTGATGGCTGCGGCATCCGTCGCGCAGGTTCCTTTTAGCGTGACGGAGGTATCCGGAGTTGCATAATCCGCTCCGTCGTTTGTCGTGATCAGAGGCGGTTCCGGCGGCTCGGTGTCAAAGATCGTATGAGTCTCTCCCTCGTCTGTGGGTTCCGCCTCCTCGTTTCCCGCGTGGTCAAAGGATCGGGTCGCAAAATGGTAAACCCCGTCCCCGTATTCAGGTGTGAATACAAACGTCCCTTCGGTACCCGGCTGGGAGGGGATCGCCGCTTCTGCCCAGACGCGGTCCGCATCTTTTTTATACCAGAGTGCTGTCTCGGCCACGCCGAAATCATCATCCGACGCGGTCCAATCAACGGAGATGGGGCCGTTTGCAATCGCCGGCGCGGAGGCATCCGAAACTGGTGCCACGGTGTCCGATTGGTAATAGACACCGATGGAGGAGGCGGCACTCCGGTTCCCGGCCGCGTCTTCGGTCACGATCTCAAACGCGTTGCCACCCGGTTGCAGTTCGCCGGTGTAGGTCCAAGAGGTATAACCCGGCAGATGGACGACGCCATCCGTAGAACCATTCACATAAATGGCCTGCGTATCTCCGGGACAGGTGCCGGTCAGCGTCACCGACCCCTCTTCGGTCACATGGTCCGCTCCGCCGGCGGTGGTGATGACCGGCGGGTCCGTGGGCGTGGCATCATAGACCGTTCGGGTGTCGCCGATGCCCGAGGGGGATGCTTCCGCATTGCCGTCTGTATCAATGGAACGGGTCGCGAAATAATAGGCTCCTTCCCCCTCATAAAGGTCAAAGATGAATGTGCCGCTGGTCCCCGCTTGGGAGAAGCCGGTGTCGGCCCATTTGCCATGAAGCCCCTTCTTGTACCAGAGTTCAGTCCGTGCCACGCCAGACGCGTTGTCCGATGCGTTCCATCCGATCAGGAGTTCATCTTCATGGGTATGGGCGGCCGAGACCGCGTCCGATTCAGGCGGAATCCGGTCATAGACGACATCACCATAGCTGCCCTGAACCGCGTCTGACGAAAAGCCGGTTGACTTGGCGACCAATGTCACCGGGCCTTGGCGGAGACCGGAGAAGTCAATGGTCTTGGACCAAGTCGCCCCCTCGGCCGCGGCGGTTGATGTGGCGATGCCCATCAGGGTGCCGTTCACGAAGATGCCGACACTCGCGTTTTCTGCGGCTGTTCCTGAAATGGTATAATCCGCGTCAGGTTCATCAAAATGAAAGTCATCCTCGGGCGAGGAGATTGAGGGGATGGCCATCTCATCAAGATACGCTTCATCGCCGTTTTCATAAACCGCTTTCACTATGAAATATAAGGGTTGATCCGCATCAAGCGTGGTGATGGCATAGGATGTGGGCCCCTGCTCAATCACATCCTCACGATCTTCCACGCTGTCAAACGGGTAATCCCCTGAGGTGGTGCCCCAGTAAAGGACATAATGGCTGAGACCTGGGTCCGTGACTGGCTCCCATTCGATGATCACCGCCTCCTTCACCGGTCCGCCGTAGGTGACACGGATGGATGATCCTTCGCTCCAGTTGCCCGCCGCGTCTGCCGCGGTGATCGTGAAGGTGTTGATCCCCTCATTCAATGTACTGCTGTAGCTCCAGAAGAATTTGTTCAAGAGGACACCCTCCGCGGAGCCATTGACATGAACCGCGACCACATCCCCTCTTACGGTTCCGTCCAGTTCCGCAAAAGAGATCTCGGTTGAGAAATCGAGGCCCAGTTGGGTTCTGATCACTGGCGGATTCGGCGGTGTCGTGTCGAATGTCGTGGATGCGTCTCCATCTCCCGAGGGTCTATCCTCTTCATTGCCGACATTATCCTGGGATTGGGTGGCGAAATAATAGGCTCCATCCCCGAGTTCAGGCAGATAGAGATACACACCGGCTGTGCCTGTCTGAGAGAGTCCGGTGTCAGTCCACACGCCGTCCACCCCCTTCTTGAACCAGAGCTCGGTGGCGGCCACGCCGGATGCATCGTCTGTGGCGGTCCATTCAATGGGGAATTCGCCGTTTGCGTAAGCCGGCGCAACGGTGATGGTGGAGACCGGTGCCGTTGCATCAAGCGGTTCGGGATGAATCAAACGGGAGGATTCCATACTCCGGTTCCCGGCCGCGTCTGCCGCGGTCGCAGTGAACCGGTTATCCGCGTAAAGCTTTGCGGCCGAGGGGCTGGTGTAGGTCCAGGATGTCCCTCCGGGTGTGTAAGTCACGCCCTCCACGGAGTCGTTGACGTAAATCGCCACTGCGTCGGATGGGCAGGTTCCGGTGAGTGTCAGAAGATACTGCTCATCCAACGAATATTCCTCGTTGATCACCGGAGACGCCGGCCGCGTCAGATCATAGAACGTGCGAGCATCTCCTTCTCCAGAAGGTTGCGCTTCCCAGTTGCCGGCGTTGTCCTCGGATCGGGTGGCAAAGCCATATGTCCCCTCCCCGTTTGTCGGGCGATAGAAGAACACGCCCGCGGTTCCTCTCTCGGAAAGGCCGGTATCCTTCCATGCGCCGTAAGTCCCCTTCTTGTACCAGAGCTGGGTCGAGGCCAGGCCGGAGAGATCATCCGAAGCGATCCATGAGAGCGACAGTACGGCATTCCCATAATCCGGTGCGTCTGTCACCTCCGAAGTCGGCGGCTCTGTGTCGCCAGTCGGTGATTCATAGGTGACGGTGATGGTGTCCGGGGAGCTCTCTTTGCCCCCCGCGTCTGTGGCAGTCACATCAAATCGGTTCGCACCTGCCAGCAGTCCGCCGGTGTATGACCATGTGGTGTCACCTGCTGTATAAGTGACGCCGCTATTGGATCCGTTCACCTCAATCGCCTCGGTATCCGCCGGGCAGGTTCCCTCCAATGTGAGCATATACTCCTCAAGCGAAAAGTCCTCACCACTGTTCGTGGTGATGACCGGGGGATCCGGCGGGGTGGTGTCGTAAATGATGCGGGCATCCCCGTCGCCTGAGGGGGCGGCTTCCGCGTTGCCGGCATTGTCAAAGGCCCGGGTGGCAAAATAATACGCCCCGTCGCCATCCTCCGGCGTGTAGGCATACGTTCCGGTTATCCCCCGTTGCGCCAAGTCGGTGCTTGCCCATGACCCGTCAGAACCCTTTTTATGCCAGAGTTCGGTGGCATAGGGGCCGGCGGTGTTGTCCCAAGCGTTCCAAAGGATGAGGAGTCTCTCCCCATCCACTTGGATATCGGTGACCTCTGATCCCGGGGCCTCTCCATCAGCCAAGGGGGTGTAGGTGACCCGGATCGATGTCTCCGGGCTCACATTCCCGGCGGCATCCTTGGCGGTGACGCTGAAGAGGTTGTTCTCTCCTGAGACCAATGTGCCACTGTATGTCCAAGAGGTTTCTCCTGCCGTATGAGTGACGCCGTTGTTAGAATCGTTCACATGGATCACCGCTGTGTCGTCTCCTGAGCAGGTGCCCGCCAAGGCGAGATGATACGCATCTGCTTCAACGTCGGCCCCCTCATTTGTCGTGATGACTGGCGCATCCGGCGGCGTGGTGTCATATGTCACGCACACGTTTCCGTCACCCTCGGGCTCCGGTTCCCAATTTCCCACATGGTCAACTGAACGGGTGGCAAAACAGTATTCGCCGTCTTGACTGGGTGTGTGGAGAAATGTGCCACTCTCCCCCTCCTGAGGGTCAAGTCCGGTATCAGCCCATGTCCCGTCAACCCTCTCTTTGTACCACAGCTGGGTCGAGGCCACGCCGGATTCATCATCCCAAGCGCTCCAAGACAGGGGGATGGCCGCGTTTGTATGAAGGGGAACATCTTCCACGGCCAGTCTCGAACCGGGCCGTACGGTATCCTCATATGTGACAACAATTGAGGCTTTGCCACTCATGTTCCCGGGCGCGTCCGATGCCGTCACATCCAGCGTATTTTGGGCGACCTGCAAGTGACCGGTATAACTCCAAGACGCGTCGGCTGGCGTATAAGTGACGCCATCGGCGGATCCATTGACATAGATTGCCACCGTGTCTGTCGTGCAGGTTCCGCTCAGGGTGACCACGGCATTGACGATGTCATACCCTTCGCTAATGACTGGCGGGTCTGACGGCGTGGTGTCGAAGATGGTGTGGGCATCCCCCTCACTCGTGAGCTGGATTTCCACATTGCCAGCGTTGTCTGTGGCGCGGGTCGCGAAATGGTAGGTGCCATCTCCATCCTTAGGGGTGTAAAGGAAGATGCCGCTTTCGCCGGTCTCGGAAAGGCCGGTATCTGTCCATGTGCCATAAAGCCCTTTCTTGTACCAGAGTTGGGTGGCGGCCACACCGGACAGATCATCTGAAGCGGTCCACTGGATGGGCAGTTCGCCGTTTCCGGACTCAGGCACGTCCGTCACCTCGGAGTTCGGGCGCGTGATGTCATCCGTGGGCGGTTCATATGTGACGACGATGGTGACCTCATCGCCCAAGTTTTCCGCCTCGTCCTTGGCAATGATCACGAAGCTGTTTTCACCGGCGGTCAATGTGCCGGTGTAGGTCCATGAGGTCTCACCCGGGGTATGGGTGACGCCGTTCGTCGAGCCGTTCACCTCAATGGCGTCGGTATCTTCGGAACAGGTTCCCTCCAATGTCACTCGGTACATCTCGGCCGAATAGTCATCACCGGAATTCGTGGTGATGATCGGCGGATCCGGCGGGGTTGCGTCAAATACCACGTCCGCGTCTCCATCGCCTTCGGATTCCGCCTCCTGATTTCCGGCATTGTCTGTGGAGCGGGTGGCAAAGTAATAGGTACCGTCGTTGTCCGGGGTATAGATGAACACGCCGTCGGTTCCGGTCTGGCCCGGAAGTCCGGTGTTCATCCAGACGCCGTCATCCCCTGCTTTGTACCAGAGATCGACAGCTCCCACCCCGGAAATGTCATCCGAGGCTTCCCACTCGATAAGCAGTCCCTCATCTTCATGGATGACGCTGACGACTTTTGAGATCGATGCGACGGTGTCATCCTCCACCAAGGGATTGTATGTGACAGTGATCGAATCTTCGGCACTCTCGTTGCCAGCCGCATCTGTGGCGGTCACATTGAAAAGATTCTCTCCTGTGGTCAATGTGCCGGTGTATCTCCATGAGGTGTCACCGACTGTATGACTCACCCTTTTCGTTGAGCCGTTCACCACCATACGCACGGTATCCTCGGCACAGGTTCCTTCCAAGGTGAGTGAATACCCATCCGATAGGAAGTCCTCGCCTCTGTTGGTGGTGATGACGGGCGGTTCCGGAGGGGTGGTGTCAAAGATCACCGGGGCATCCCCGTCGCCCTCAGGTTCCGCTTCCTGATTGTCTGCATTGTCTGTGGCTTGGGTGGCGAAATGGTAGGTCCCATCTCCATCCTGAGGCGTATGGAGAAATGTGCCACTCTCTCCGGGCATGGCATCAAGTCCTGCCTTTGCCCACGTTCCGTCGGCCCCTTTCTTATACCAGAGTTCGGTCAGGGCCACGCCGGATCCGCTGTCCTCAGCGGTCCATTCCAGAGAGAATTCACCGGTTGCATATTCAGGCGCGGCTGTTACCTCCGAAGCCGGCGGCAGGATATCCTGATAGGCGATTTCAACTGAGACTTTCGCACTTTCGTTGCCGGCCGCGTCCTCGGCAACAATCTCAATGGTGTTCACGCCGGGTTGCAGGGTGGTGGGAGAATAGCGCCAAGTCGTCTTGTCTTCGGGATAGATGACGCCATCTTCGACCCCATTGACATAGACACGGAGTGCGACTGTATCTTCCGTCAGGGTTCCGGTAAAGACGATGGATGGCCCATCCAATGAGGCACCTTCGATGACAGGGATACCCGGGGCCGTTGTGTCATAATAGGTATGGGCATGCCCGTCTCCAGAAGGTTCATCTTCCGCATTGCCGGCGTTGTCTGTGGCGCGGGCAGCGAAATAATAGTTCCCGTCTCCGTCCGGCGGGGTGTAAACGAATGTGCCCCTTGTGCCGGCCTCGGAGAGTCCGGTGGCAGTCCATGTGCCATCGTTCTCCTTTTTGTGCCAGAGTTCGGTGGATGCCACACCGGAAAGATCATCCGAGGCGTTCCACGAGACAGATACCGAGTCGGTGTTGGCCGATTCGGGCGCAGAAGCGTCGGATACCGGCGGCGTCACATCGTGCTGATCCGCCTCATATGTTCCGGTGACGGTATCGGATGTTGCGCCGGTTGACACGGTGGTCAAGACGATCTCCCCTTCTTCAAGGGAGGTGAAATCCACTTTTTTGGACCATCTGGCCCCCGCTTCGGCAGATGAGGACGTCGCGTTTCCCAATGAGATGGTGTTTGCAAGTATTTCCACATCCGCGAGTTGTGCGGCGGTCCCTGAAACGGTGTAGGCCCCGGCACTGGCCCCGTCCACCCGAAAGTCATTCTGGGGAGAGGTGATGGCAGGGATCGCGGCCTCGTTTGAATAATCGCTCTCCCTTCCCGTATAAACCGCCTTGACCGCGAAATAATGGAGTTTCCCCTTTTCAAGGCCCCCCACGGTGTAAGACGTCTCCGTCTCCACACTCACATCGTCAGGGTTCTCCCCACTGTTGAACGGGTAATTCCTTGAGCTTTCGCCCCAGTAAAGCACATAGTGATCAAAATCCGGGTCCGTGACCGGATCCCATTCAAGGGTGATCCCGACGGTCTCATCGGTGGGCGGGGGCGCATAAGTCACCACCATTGAAGATTTGGGGCTGACATTGCCGGCCGCATCTGTCGCGGTGACGTTGAATATATTCTGGCCTTCCTGCAACGTGCTGGCATAGGTCCAAGAGGTATGGCCCGGCTGGTATGTCACGCCATTCTGGGAATTGTTGACATAAACTGCGACTGTGTCCGCCGTGGAGATGCCGTCCAACGTGATGTCAGGATTGGGGGTGGTGAAGTCATTCCCCATGTTCGTTGTGATGCCCGGAGGAGGTGGTGAGGTGGTATCATAAGTGGTGAGTGCCTCTCCAACGCCCTCGGGCTCGGATTCCATGTTTCCGGAATTGTCTGTGGAGCGGGTCGCGAAATGGTATGCCCCTTCCTCATCATCCTGAGGGGTATAGACAAACGTGCCGCTTTGGCCCGTCTGAGCGTCAAGCCCGGTGTTGGCCCATGTGCCGTCATCGCCTTTTTTGTACCAGAGTTCGGTTGAGGCGACATTTCTGTCATCCGAGGCGGTCCACTCGACGGAAATGGCTCCGTTCTCATATTCAGGAACATTCACGACGCTCGATTCAGGAGGTGTCACATCCTCAACGGTTTTGTCATAAACCCCTCTGACCCCTTCTGATGAGGCTCCGGTTGATATGGCGGTCAGTTCCAGTTCGCCTTCCTCAAAAGCCGTGAAATCAAAGGTTTCTGACCAACCCGCCCCTTGGTCTGCGGAAGAGGATGCAACAGTCCCGAGCAGAATCTCATTGGCAAAGATTTCCACGGTTGCGAGCTGTGCGGCGGTTCCTGAGATCGCGAAAGCGGCATGATTGGTTTCATCAACATAAAAATCATCTTGGGGCAGAGTGATCGCAGGGATGGCCGCCTCATTGGAATAGTCGCTTTCGCCGCCATCGTAAACCGCCTTGACCGCGAAATAATAGATATCACCTTTGACGAGATCGGTGACGGTGTAGGAGATGTCTCCCTCGGCGGTGTTCGGGTTTATGAAGACTTGGTCGGCGTTGGCCTCGCTGTTGAAGGGGTAGTTCCTCGAACGGGTCCCCCAATGAAGCACATAATGTTTGAATCCCGAAGCAGTAACCGGTTCCCAAGCCAGCGTGATCCCTCCGGTTGCCGGTGGCGGGGGTTCATACGTCACCGCAATTGAAGCTTCAGGGCTGATGTTGCCGGCCGCGTCCTTGGCAGTCACCTTGAATATGTTGGAACCTTCTGCCAAGGTCCCTGTGTATGTCCAAGATGTGTTGCCTGGGGTATAGGTTACGCTGGTTCCCTGACCGTTGACACGAATCGCGTCCGTATCCACCATTTCGCATGTCCCTTCCAAAGTGACAGACGCGTCGCTGGTGGAAAAATCCTCGCCGGCATTCGTGGTGATGAGCGGCTGTCCCGGGGGGGCGGTGTCATAAATCGTGCGGGCGTCTCCATCGCCTGATGGGGCCGCCTCCACATTCCCGACCTTGTCCGTGGAGCGGGTGGCAAAATAATAGGTCCCATCCCCGTCTGTGGGAGTGAACGTGAAGGTCCCCGCGGTTCCTCGGGAGATGAGGCCGGTGTCTCTCCATGTTCCCCCAGTCTCCTTTTTGTGCCAGAGTTCAGTTGCCACTATGGCCACATTGTCTGAGGCCAGCCAGAATATGGAGAGTTCGCCGTTACCATAGGCCGGTGCTTGGGTCACTTCGGATGCCGGCGGTTCGGTATCGTCTGAGGGCTCTTCATATGGAATGGTGATCGAAGCCATGCCGCTCCGGTTGCCGGCGGGGTCCAGGGCGATGACGTTGAAGGTGTTGTCCCCGGCTTGTATCGGCCCGGTATAGGACCAAGTGGTTTGACCGGGTTCGTAGGTCACGCGGGCCGGCGAGTTGTTGACATGGATGTGGCCTGTATCCGCGACGCAGGTTCCGGTGAGCGTGACCGCGGCGTTGCTGATTGAATACGCGTCGTTGATGACCGGCGGGTCCGGCGGGGTGGTGTCATAGGTTATGGTGATGGACGTCTCATCGCTCACGTTGCCGGCCGCGTCCTCCACCTTGATGAGGAATGCATTGGGACCTTCGGCCAGCACACCGGTGTATGACCAGTTGACCATGCCGGCCTGGTATGTCACGCCATCCTTGGAACCGTTGACATAAACGTGGACCGTGGTCGGGGTCCTCCCCTCCAGCGTCACGGAGGGGGTGTCGGTGGAAAAATCTTCTCCTGAGTGGGTGGTCACGACCGGAGGCCCCGAGGGGGTGAGATCATAGACTGAGCGGACGCCCTCACCTATGGGCTCGTCCTCCTCATTGCCGTCATTGTCAACTGATCGGGGCGCGAAATAATAGCTTCCCTCCCCGTCTGCGGGGGTGAACGCGAAGGTTCCAGACTCTCCTGGGGAGGTGAGCCCACTTTCGGTCCATGCACCATCGGCCTCCTTCTTGTACCAGAGTGCCGTTGAGGCGACACCGGAGCCGTCCCCATCTGAGGCTTCCCAAGCCACTTCCATGGAGGTGTTCGTATATTCTGGAACGGATGATGTCACCTTGGAGACCGGCGGGGTCACGTCTGTCCGGTATTCGACCGTGATCAGGGTCTCCTCGCTCAAGTTTCCGGCCGCGTCCTCAGACTTGATGCGGAATGTGTTGAGGCCTTCCACCAGCTCGCCGGTGTAAGCCCATGTGACCGTGCCTGCTTGGTAGGTCACGCCATCCTCAGATTCGTTGACATGGATGTGAACGGTGGTCGGGGTTCTCCCATTCAGAGTCACGGGAGAGATGTCGGTGGAAAAATTCTCTCCAGAATTTGTGGTCACGGTCGGGAGGCCGGGGGGAGTAAGATCATAGAAGGAACGGCGGTCCCCATCCGCCTTGGGCCCATCCTCCTGATTGCTGGCGTTGTCGATTGAGCGGGCTGCAAAATAGTAGCTCCCCTCCCCGTCTGCCGGCGTGAAAGTGAAGGTTCCGGAATCTTCTAGGGATGTGAGGCCGGTATCCGTCCATGGGCCATCGTCATCCTTCTTGTACCAGAGTGCCGTTGAGGCCACGCCGGATCCGCCTTCCTCATCGGATGCCTCCCACGCGACGGCCATGGGCGCGTTCGTGTATTCCGGCACGGATGTCACCTTGGAGACTGGCGGGGTCATGTCCGTCTTGTATTCGACAGTGATCGAAACCGCCTCGCTCACGTTGCCGGCCGCGTCCTCCGCCTTGACGCTGAATGTGTTGGGGCCTTCCACCAGCTCGCCGGTGTATGACCAGTTGACCATGCCGGCCTGATATGTCACGCCATCCTCAGAGTCGTTGACATGGATGTGGACCGTGGTCGGGGTGGTCCCCTCCAATGTCACGGAGGGGGTGTCAGTGGAGAAATCCTCTCCAAAATTTGTGGTGACGGTCGGGGGGCCCGAGGGGGTGAGGTCATAGACTGAGCGGACCCCCTCGCCTGTGGGCTCGTCCTCCTCGTTGCCGTCGTTGTCGGCCGAGCGGGTCGCGAAATAATAGCTTCCCTCCCCGTCTGCGGGGGTGAACGTGAAGGTTCCGGACGCTTCCGGAGAGGTCTCTCCGGTTTCGGTCCATGGGCCGTCAGCCTCCTTCTTGTACCAGAGCGTGGTTGAGGCCACACCGGATCCGCCTTCCTCATCGGATGCCTCCCACGCGACGGCCATGGGCGCGTTCGTGTATTCCGGCACGGATGTCACCTTGGAGACTGGCGGGGTCATGTCCGTCTTGTATTCGACAGTGATCGAAACCGCCTCGCTCACGTTGCCGGCCGCGTCCTCCGCCTTGACGCTGAATGTGTTGGGGCCTTCCACCAGCTCGCCGGTGTATGACCAGTTGACCATGCCGGCCTGATATGTCACGCCATCCTCAGAGTCGTTGACATGGATGTGGACCGTGGTCGGGGTGGTCCCCTCCAATGTCACGGAGGGGGTGTCAGTGGAGAAATCCTCTCCAAAATTTGTGGTGACGGTCGGGGGGCCCGAGGGGGTGAGGTCATAGACTGAGCGGACCCCCTCGCCTGTGGGCTCGTCCTCCTCGTTGCCGTCGTTGTCGGCCGAGCGGGTCGCGAAATAATAGCTTCCCTCCCCGTCTGCGGGGGTGAACGTGAAGGTTCCGGACGCTTCCGGAGAGGTCTCTCCGGTTTCGGTCCATGGGCCGTCAGCCTCCTTCTTGTACCAGAGCGTGGTTGAGGCCACACCGGATCCGCCTTCCTCATCGGATGCCTCCCACGCGACGGCCATGGGCGCGTTCGTGTATTCCGGCGCGGATGTCACCGATGAAACTGGCGCAATGTCTTCAGCATAAGTGCTTGATGTATAAATAAACAGAACTGCAAAAAAGACCATGGTTTTCCAGAAACATTTTATGGCGTTTAAGGCGAGTTGCATTCTTTTTGACTCCTTTCGGTTATTCCCCGATACTTGTCCCCGACGTCTTTTCCCCGATAAAAGACGTCGGGGACAAGTATCGGGGAAAAGATGTTGGGACAGGTTTGGGTAAATTAATTTAAGTGATGTTTGCTTCCGCTGGAAAAAACTTGATCATCAAGCGGCACCCTTCATTTACACTTTTTCACGCCGAAGAGTTTGCAATCCCGCCTCAGGGCGGTGTGACACCGCCCAGAGGCTGAACGACAAACTGAACCACTTTTCAGAGAAACTAAGTTTTTTGAAAAAATTTGGCCAGCATGAACCCCATTCAAATCTGCTTATTATACTATTCAAATTTGATTTGCAAGAAAAAAGCACACTTGGAAAACTGTCCATAGCTTTTTTCAAATTTCTGCTTTTTGTTGCCGTCATGTTGGTGCCTGTCATTTTTTGTGTGTCGATTGTCGGATGTGGGTAAAACTTTTGTCCGGCTTTTTGGCATATGACTTTTGTCCTGCATTTTGAACCGCGGATTGGACAGATTACACGGATGACACGGATTGTCGCCCCATCATTTGTGCAAGGGGCCCGTGATGCCTCCATTGTCTGAACCGGGATTCGTGGGATTGAAGGATTGCCATGATTTGTCCATCCTATTGTCCCGTCAAATGTTTGTGGGAGCTCAACCAAGGGAGTGCAAAAATGGCGGTTTCATTGTCTTTCGATCTTCGGCGGTTCAAGATCCATTGTCTTTCAACTTGACACACTGAGCAGCCTTTTTTGCATCTAAAACCGCGGACAGTGCCGAATTTCAGAGCAATGCTGTACTGCTCATCATACATGAAGCGGGAGTGCGCGTTCATATCGGACCTGTCTCCCATGCCAATCAAGACAGCGACGCCTCCATCTTCTCTCTCAAGGCGCTTATCCGTCCACCGATCTCTTTGGCGACCGCCGCCATCCCCTCCAGAATCTCAGAGAGCTTCTCCTTGTCTGTCTGCTTGTGATTGACCATCTCCGCCAGTTTCGACAGGTCCGTGAGATACGCCTGAAAGCGGTCTATAAGAAGATCGTGGAGGATGGCAGACAGCGCGTCCACCAGTCTGAAGCAGTATTGGAATTTCATGTTCTCCCGGTAGTCCTTGAAATGGAAGATCAGCGACTGTTCCATTTCCTTCTTTATCTGTGAAACCGCATTTTTCAAGGTGGCCCGTTTCCCCTCCGTGTCGTCATGAACCGGCTGTCTCAACAATTTTCTGGCCATTTGAACAAAGGAATGAAGTCCGAAGCGGGCCATCGCCTCAGTCTTCATCTTTGCCGTGAAGCGCACCGCCGCGGCTAAGGGCGGCAGTCTCAGGCCGCTTGTGCGCTGGACTAGATCGATGTCTGGAATGCGGATCCGGTGAGCATTTCCTTGAATCCCCGGAATGCCCAGCCGCTCCATGGTCTGATTGTACGCGGCCAGCGCGTCCTCTGTCATGGTGTCATAAGGTCCCGTGACCGATTCCAGCTGCTCGGTGATCATCTGCTCCCTCTCCCTGACAAAGCGGACGATTTCCGGGTTGGTGGTCTCAGCCATGAATGTGTCCACCGCGTGTTTGAATTCTTGGAACATCAGATACAGGGTGCTGGAAAAATATGACGTCTCAAGCGAATGCTCATATTTGTGTAAAGGGGCCTCGTAATCCCTGACATAAGTGAGGACATCCTTCAAAAGTTGCCCCGAACGGTCATCGAAGAAGCGGTCAATCTCCGTTCTGAGCCCTGCCTTTATTTTCTTGACTGTGCCGTCAAGAGTCGTCTCCGTCACCGATCGGATCTGTTTCATCTTCTTCTGATGACGCCTGATCTTTGAGATGATCTCCTGGGCCCCATCCGTGTCCCTGGAGAGCATGTCAAAGTTCAGGCCGGTCCAGTGATCCACCCCGGACGAGATCAAATCAAGACGTTCCAAGTGGTTTTTCAGAAGCAGGGAATAGCGCTCGCTCTCAAGCTTATGGCGAAATGCCGACTCAAACCGGCTGGTCTCCTGGTCTGAGAATCCTGAAAATTCGACTTCCGCGTGCCATTGCTCCAACTTCTGCCCATCCTTGGATGACAACGCACCTTGGCATCTGAACAGATTGAACAGTGCGGATAGGGCATAGACCTCGGGATCCGGCTTTATCAGGGATATCTCCGCCTTGATTCTTTCAAGCAGGTTTTGGAGGTCCCGGAGCGACTCATGTTCATTGAAGTCCACATTGATGATGAACAGGATGTTGTCAATGATTCCCATCTTCCTGATGATGGACAGGAATTTGATGTCTGCTTGGCGCAGGCCGATTCTGCTGCTGATCACATAGATGATGAAATGGGTGTGGAGCAGATAATCCTGGATCATGGCCAGATGGAGGGGGTTGGGAGAGTCGCTCCCCTGACAGTCCGCAATCTCCGTATGCGGGTCCGCGATGGCGTCTGTGTTGATCTCCAAGCGGATGTCCTTCAGATAGACCGCGAGGGAATCATCTCCCGCAAAATCCTTCTGTTCCGGAAACCGTGCCCCTTCATACCTGTGGGGAATTGGGTTTTTCTGAGAAAGGATATGCTTCACCCTTTCATATCCTTTCAAATAGGAGTCGAGCAGCAGACTGTTCAAGTTGCGGGTGTCTTTGCTGAACAGCATGTCCGCGCTTAGATTGTCGAGCGCGGCCCGGAGTTCCCTTCGCGCAGGATCCTGCCGGATGTCAAAGCCCTCAGATCCTGAGGGGTTCAGAGAGGGGAGCAGGGCCATGGCCTGTGCCATGTCCGCGTTCACCTCATCATATGATTTGAACCAGAGTTCTGCCTGAAGGGCCTCTCCTTTGGACATTCTGGTGACAATGGAGGTGACAACGCCGGCCCCCCGTTTCAGATAATCCCCTCTGAAAAGTGAGTTGACAAACGTGCTTTTCCCGGATTTTATGGGGCCCACCACAGCCACGCGAATCTGCTCCCAAGACATCTGCTCCCGAATCTCCGCGCAGGTCTTTTCCCAATCCCCAAAGGACGCGTCAAGCATTCCCGGGACGGCTCCCGCGTCAGAGAGGAGTTCAGAGAGTTCCTGGCTGATTTGCAGGAGTTCGTTTTTTAATTCATCGTATGTTGTCATAAGAAAACTTCACCTGTGTGGGAAAGAAACCCGGCTTTTTCCCGAATGGTCATCCACTGATCTTTATTCTGTTGATTTATATCTGTGTACAGGACAAAAAGTTGGGAATGGGCGGGAAACCCGGCTTTTTTCCCGAACGGGCAGACTCTCCAACCCCCAGAAAAAGCCGGGTTTCTTTCCTCAAGCATTTTTTTGTCCTGTACACAGGATTTATATATATAGAGCTTTCAACAGAATGTTGTCCGGAGTCCCCAGTTCGCAGTTCCGCCTTCAGGCGGTCTGACACCGCCTGAAGGCGGAACTGC
>JAOZRQ010000477.1 GCA_029940115.1 Desulfobacterales bacterium | reverse complement strand
CGTGAGGCGTGACCCGTGAGGCGTGACTCGTGAAGCGTGAAGCGTGAAACTTGAGGTGAGATATGAAGCGATTCGCAAAAGGCAAACGTGAAAATCCAGATCACGCCTCACGCCTCACGTCTCACCAAAAAGAAAGCATAGGGAAAATGAATTCATCACCAAGTTCACAACGATTTTTCAACAAGGAAGCCTCTTATTATATCGGTGCGGTGGTTTTCTTCCTTCTCCTGACAGGTACCTGTCTGGCCCTCTATTATTCCGCCCTGCAAATTGACTATGTGTGGCGGTGGTACCGGATTCCCAAATACTTTGTTTACGAGGAGATCGTCGAAATAAAGAGCGATATGAACGGAGAGGTTGACGCCATATCGTCTCAGGGCGAAAATCAGGTGGTCCATGTCAAGGGAGGCGACGAAGAGGCATCCTATACCATTCCAAGCAAAGGGAAGATAAGGATCAGCAAGGGGGACATGGTCTTTGAGGGGGATACCCTCGGAGATTACAGGGAATGGCGGGTCGGCATTCTGATGCAGGGCCTTTGGCTGACCTTGAAGGTGAGTTTCGTCGCAATCATCTTCGGCATTCTCATGGGGCTTTTTGCCGGGCTTGCCCGGATATCCTCGAACCCCGCGATGAAATGGTCCGCGATCACCTACATCGAGCTGATACGGGGATCCCCGTTGCTGGTGCAGATATTCATCTGGTATTTTGTGCTCGGCACACTGATCAACACCATGCTCCAGAAGAACGGACTTGACGGGATTCCTCCGCTCTGGTTTGGCGTGGCCGCGCTCGCCTGCTTTACGGGCGCGTATGTGGCGGAGATCGTCCGGGCCGGGATCCAATCGATCCATCGCGGACAGACCGAGGCGGCCCGCTCCCTCGGCATGAGCTATGCACACTGCATGGTCCATGTGATTCTTCCCCAAGCCTTTCGCCGGATTCTGCCGCCCCTTGCAGGTCAGTTCATCAGCCTCATCAAAGACTCTTCCCTGCTCGGCATCATCGCGATCCGGGAACTGACCAAGGCGACGCGAGAGGTGGTGACAACCAGCCTTCAGCCCTTTGAACTCTGGTTTGTCTGCGCGTTGTTGTATCTCGTGCTGACCTTCACCCTTTCCATGTTCTTACAATATCTGGAACGGAGGATATAACCAAGTGATTGATGTTCGGAATATTTACAAAACCTTTTACACGCCGAGTGAGGTCACCGCGTTGGTTGATGTCTCCAACAAGATCGAGGCCGGTGAAGTGGTGGTGGTCATTGGTCCCTCCGGATCCGGAAAGAGCACGTTCCTGCGTTGCCTGAACCGTCTGGAGAAGGCGGACACCGGGCACATCTTCATTGAGGGGATTGACATCCTCAACACCAAAACGGATATCAACAAGGTGCGGGCAGAAGTCGGCATGGTGTTCCAGTCCTTCAACCTCTTTCCGCACAAAACAGTTCTGGAGAATGTGAGCCTTGCCCAGCGGGTGGTCCGGAGGCGGTCCAGGGAGGAGTCCACCGGAAACTCTATGGCCCTGCTGGAGAAGGTGGGGATTCAGGACAAGGCGAATGTGTATCCGGATCAGTTGTCCGGAGGACAACAGCAACGGGTGGCCATTGCCCGGGCCCTGGCCATGGATCCGAAGGTGATGCTATTTGACGAGCCCACGTCCGCGCTCGACCCTGAGATGATCGGCGAGGTGCTCGACGTGATGAAGGCACTGGCCAAAGAGGGGATGACCATGGTCGTGGTGACCCATGAGATGGGTTTTGCCAAGGAGGTCGCGGACCGGGTGATCTTCATGGATCACGGCGCGGTGGTGGAGGAGGGAACACCGGCGCATTTCTTCACCAACCCCATCAACGACAGAACCAAGCTCTTTCTGAGTCAGATTCTGTGATGTTGGATGCTGGATGTTTGATGTTGGATGCTGGATGCTGGATGTTTGATGCTGGATGTTTGATGCTGGATGTTGGAATCTCTCCCCTCTCGGTTCGGATTTGCCAATCCGAACCGAGCGGCAAACCCCGTTTCCGCTCCCGCCGGATTGCCAAATCCGGCGATGTTGGCGGTTCGGATTGGGTCAATCCAGATTGAGCATGAGAGGGGCAAGTTCGACGGGTTTCACCGAATGTTACCTGCCGGATTTGGCAATCCGGCAGGAGCGAGGAAGTTATGTCAAATGATGATACAAGCACCTTGGTTTAAAAGGGCCCTCCCTTTTGGCGCATACATGCTGTTCATTCTGATTTCTGATCTGCTGGAAGCCATCCTTCCGGAAAGTGTGACTGCGCCCTATCTTGTCCCGATGATCTATCCTGTCAAAATCATCGCGGTGACCATTGCCCTCATCATCTTTTGGAAATCGTATGATGAGCTTCGCACGAAAGCGTTTGCAACAGGGCACTTCCTTGTAGCCCTTGCGACAGGCCTGCTTGTCTTTGTCTTATGGATACATGCGGACTGGGATTTTGCGACAATGGGCACACCGGACATTTATGATCCCCGTGTTCTTCCCGGGAAATGGCTTTATGCCTTTATTGCGGTGAGGATTTTCGGAGCATCGGTGATTGTTCCCATCTTTGAGGAGCTTTTCTGGCGTTCCTTTATCCTTCGCTATATCATTGACCCTGATTTCACATCGGTGAAAATCGGAACATTCTCATGGCCGTCCTTCCTGATCTCTGCCGCACTGTTCGGGGCGGAACACCATTACTGGCTTGCCGGAATTGCCGCCGGCATTCTGTACAACCTTCTTCTCTACAGAAGCAGGAACATCTGGTACTGCATTATCGCTCACGGCATGACCAATCTCCTTTTGGGGATCTATGTGGTCAGTACCGGAAACTGGCACTTCTGGTGAGTACCGGCCAAAAGTTTTCCAATATCTCATGTCCCACACAAAGGCACAGAGGCACAAAGAGAAGGCGCGAAGGAGAAAAAAGGTAAGTATTCGGTAAACCCTGTCTCCGCTCCCGCCGGATTGACAAATCCGGCGGGATGGTGGTTTGGATTGGTCAATCCCCGATCCCCGACAAAAGACGTCGGGACAGGTCCGAACCGAGCGTGAGTCCAACGGGTTTCACCGAATGCTTACAAAAAAAGCTGATTATAACGGATTTAGGGGAGGCCGTGAACTTGAACTTGAACTTGAACTTATGCTTGAACTTGAACCTCAACTTGCCTGTAAATGAATGTTCAGGTTCACGTTCAAGTTCACGTTCAGGTTCACGTTCAAGTTCACGGGCATGTTCGCTCCCCTAAATCCGTTATAATCAGAAAAAAAGATTGCAGGAGAACTTAGGGCCAAATACTTATTTGAACTTCTTCTCATAGACCTCAAGCGTATGGTTCATATATTTCCGGGTCCCTTCGTACCAGACATCCGCGGCCTTTAGCTGGGCGATCATGTCCCTGACGTTGTTCAGGGTCTCTTCGAATGTCATTCTCGACACATGCTCCCCCCGCTCCTTGGCCATCCTGATCCTCAGGGCTGTGGGCGCGGCCACGACCTTCAGGATCTCCTCCCCGGGTTCGCTGCTGATCTCCAGGACAAACTCATCTCCGCACAGTTTTTCATCCAGAATGCGGATCCGTCCCCCCTTTTTGACCTTATTATCCTTCTGGTGTTCAAAGGGGAGATAAAGATTCAACTCCCCGCCTGCGTCAACGGAGATGACATAGAGATACGCGTCCACTTGGCTCTCAATGATGTATGTGATCTCTTGGCCGCCATAAAAGTCATTCTTCTCATATGGCTTTCCCTGGTATTCCACTTTCACGGACATGGGAAACCCATGCGGCGATTCGATCCCATCCAGAATGTCCTTCAAAAAAGCGTGCCGGATCCGTTTTTCAATGCCTCGGACCAGATCCGTCTTTCCTGAATAGCCGAAGCGGTTCAGAAGAAATCCGTTTGCATTGGTCAGTCTGACAGAATCCCGGTGAATGCTGACATAAAGATCATAGCTCTTTCCCCTTCTCTTGAAATCCACCGCCGCGTGTCGCCTTCCCAAATCCGACGGGGAGATCAGATTCTTTCTGGATTCGTCTGATATGAGGACGTTGATCTTATGACGATCCACATCCGGCAACCGGGTTTGGACACGCGTGGAGGGGGCATCCGACGCGACGGCAAAGAAGGGATTGAGCAACTCGGCGGAGCCTGTGACTTTGTATTCTTCATGATCCTTTCCCCGGAGGATCTCAGGCTGGATGTCCGGTGTCTGCTCAAGATTCATCTTATGTTTCATGGTTTCATTTAGGGCCGTGAAGAGTTCCAGATAGGAGACCGCCTTGGCGGATTCCCTGCGCGCCTGTTCAGACAACGCTTTGGCTGTCTGGATCAGCGCGGTGGTGAAGCATCCCTGATGCCTGCCGTTCTTGAACTGACGCTCCATCGCGACCTGCGAGCTCTGGGCCGCGTAGAGATACACATGGTTTTCCGGTGTGGCATCCCCGACCGATGTCTCGATTCTTCCGCTGCTGACAGATCGGTACCTGCTCTTGGCGTACCGTGGTGTCGCCACAGGGACACCGTCAAGTTTTCCGAGGGATCGGAACCCTGATCCGGAATGGCAACTGTCCAGAATGGCGACCAGCCTTTTTCCGCTCAAGGTCTCAAACCATGCCCGCAACTGATCATCAACCAGCACGGTTTCCGGTCTTAAAAAGAAATTGGAATCATACGCGACATCGTGCGGCAGGATGACCTCATCATCACCATCTGGCTCATCCCCGTCAATGTCATTGATCCGACTGCCGTGACCTGAGAAATAAAAGAACCGCTCCCTCACCTGATCGCCTTTCAGGAACCAGTTTTCCATCAGTCGGATGATATTGGCCTTGGTGGCCTGCTGATCTTGGAGAACCGCGATCTCCTGAGATTTGTACCCAAGCACTGTCATGAGCAACTCATCTTTGATCATCGCCACATCGTTTTTCGGCCCTTTCAGGTCACTCATCATGTCATTGTCATTGCGATAATCCCCCACGCCGATGATCATCGCCTTTTTTTCGTAATTCTGACATTTTTTCCATCTCTTTATGCCCTTCTCATCCCCGAACGCGATGCCGGAAAAAAACAGGGGAATAAGAAACCATATGACACATTTCCTCATGTCAACTCCTTTCTTTCTGGTGTGTGCTAGTTGTAGGGTTCGGATTTGCCAGTCCGAACCGAGCGTCAGCGGGCTACTGAATATCATAATGAAACCTGTTTACACGCTAATCTCATTTTTGTAAACAAATATTTTGTGCCAACGAAACCCGGTTTCGCTCCCAACAAGCGCGACCGTCCGGCTTGGGGCAGTGGTTGTCTTCTTGGCTTCTGAAGCTTCCAGTTACATAACTGGTCAAATTGTCGAGGTGAGTGGTGGAATCTGAAAAGAATTCTCTGAATGTCGTCATTGTCGGCAGTGGCACCATGGGCACAGCTTTATCCCATGTGATCGCTTCTGCGGGTCATGCCTGGGGTGATGAAAATGTTGCCAACATTC
>JAOZRQ010000903.1 GCA_029940115.1 Desulfobacterales bacterium | reverse complement strand
TGAAGGGTGAAGGGTGAAGGGTGAAGGGTGAAGGGTGAAGGATGAAGGGTGAAGGGTGAAGGGTGAAGGATGAAGGATGAAAGATTGAATTCGAACTTGGATGTGCGCGTAAATGAATGTTGATGTTCAAGTCTAAATTCAAGTTCAAGTCCAAGTCCAAGTTGACGTTCACGGGGCCTCCCTAAATCCGTCATAATCAGCAAACTGGGATGAAAATTCGCTTTGGAACAGAGATATGAAACAGATATGGAGAGAATTCATGGAAATAATGAAACAATTGGAACAGGAAAAGATGCGGATGGATGTGCCCCAGTTTATCGCGGGGGACACAGTGAAGGTTCATGTGAGGATCAAGGAGGGTGAGAAACAGCGGATTCAGGTGTTCCAAGGGGTGGTCATCAGCAGGCGCAAGGGTATGTCAAACGCCTCGTTCACCGTGCGGAAGGTCTCTTACGGCATTGGGGTGGAGCGGGTCTTTCTGCTACATTCCCCGGTGATTGACAAGATTGAGGTGGTCTCACGAGGCCGGGTCCGCCGGTCGAAAATCTACTATCTTCGCAAACTGAGAGGCAAATCAGCCAGAATAAAGGAGCGACGGTATTAACTGTAAGCGCCAAGCGACTTGCAGCTTATTGGCTCAAAGCTCAAAACTGCAAGCGACTTGAAGCTTACATCTTGCAACTCACAGCTTACAAATGCGAACCCATGAGAAAAAAGCCGGAAAAAAAGGCTTTTCCAGAATTGCAGGCGTGGATGAGGCCGGCCGGGGGCCTTTGGCCGGACCGGTGGTTTCGGCAGCCGTCATCTTGCCCTTTCGCTTTCCGGTCTCCGGAGTGACCGATTCAAAGAGACTGAGCCGGAAAAAGCGGGAGGACCTGTACGAAGCGATCTACGAACATGCACTTACAATCGGCATCGGCATCGTTGACCCCGCAGAGATTGACCGCATCAACATCCTCCGGGCCTCCCTTCTCTCCATGTCCATGTCGGTTGACAACCTTGATCCGCAACCGGATTATCTTCTTGTTGACGGCCCGTTCCGAATCTCATCGGCCCTCACCCAGGAACCGGTGATACACGGGGATGCCCGGAGCATTTCCATTGCCGCGGCATCCATCATTGCCAAAGTGACCCGTGACCGCCTGATGGAACGATACCATCAGGATTATCCTGAATTTGGATTTGCCGGCCACAAAGGCTACCCGACCCGGGCCCACAAGGAGGCCATCCGAAAATTCGGTTGCTGCCCCATTCACAGAAAGAGTTTCAGGGGCGTGAAAGAACATTTCAACGTGAAACGTGAGGAGTGAAACGTGAGGGGTGAAACGTGAGGGGTGAAACGTGAGGGGTGAAACGTGAAACGTGAGGGGTGAAACGTGAAGAGTGACAAATGAAATGTGAGGTGACAAATGAAATGTGAGGGGTGACCAGAGAAACGCAAGGAGTGAAATGTAGCTCACGAGTCACGCATCACGGTCACGGATCACGCATCACGAGTCACGCATCACGAGTCACGCATCACG
>JAOZRQ010000476.1 GCA_029940115.1 Desulfobacterales bacterium | reverse complement strand
TCCGCCAAACTGCAAGTTTGGCACTCCGGACAATCTTTTTGTTGAAGGCTATATATTAGACCTTATCGGAAATAAGAAATCTGGCAAAATCTGAAACGTAATTTCAGGTAGTTATCGTTAAAATATACCCGTAAAACTTTATTTCCGATAATGTCTATTATAATTTTTAAAATATTTTGCTTTTTTAACATGCATTATCATAATATTTCTTATTCCAAAAGTTTTATATAGATTTTGTTGGTTCTTGCTGTCGGCAAAGTTCCCAATTTTCTTTCAGTTCTTCGGGATTACCAAAATGTAAATAGCCGGCATGAAAATTACTGCGCCAATAGTAGCCGTAATTTCACCAAAAATAATGGCTTGACACAATGGTGCCCAGCCGGGGTCTGATAGGGCCAAGGGCATTAGACCGGCAAAATTGGTGATGGTAGTGCTGACGATGGGTCTAAGCCGGTCGGAAGCTCCCAAAAGAGCTGCATTGGTGATATCTTTGCCGGCGCGTCGATGGTTGTTCATTGTTTCAAGCATGATGATGGCATCATTGACGACTATGCCCACTAGAGCCACAATACCAATGGAGGCGGAAAAAGAAAAAGGAATATCAAAGAGAAAGAAACCACCGAACACACCGGTCAGAGCGCAAATTACAGTGAAAAGAATAATTCCGGGTTGCACAAAGGAATCAAAAAAAAGCGCCAGGATGGCATACACCAGAACCATGGCAAGGATGAAAACCTTAAACATTTTGTTATAAGTATCTTCCACTTCCTTTTCACCGGCGAACGCGTATGCATATCCCTTCGGCCAATTCCCTTGCATATCATTCAAAATTGGGCGCATGTGCAAGATAACCTCGGATACATAGGCTGTGGAAAGCTTGGAGAGCACCGTTGCGGAACGATATCCATTCTTATGCGAGATTACTTTCCGGGCTTCATCCATCTTGGGTTCGGTGAGGCTCCATAAAGGAACCGGGTTACCATTGGCATTAATGATGGAGAGCCGTTCTAATTCATGCCAACTTTTTGGACCGCCCATTTTTCCCTTTTGACTTGGCCAGTACGTTCCAATGCGGATATCCAGATCCTCTTCCGTACCGGACCTCCTAAAACGGCCGATTTTTTCATTTTGTGTGTAAACCGACATCTGAAGTGCCATATCAAGAGGTGTTAAATCATGAAAATCCAAGGCTTCACGCAAGGGTCGAAAACTTAAATCCATGCGCGGCGGACCGATATTGTCCCGAACATCCACTACGCCGGGAATTTTTGATAGTTCATCCTGAACCTGATGAGATATGTCAATCAGCGTCTGCATATCCTCACCTTGGATATCGATCTGTATTGGATCCTCGCCGGAAGGGCCGCCAACTTGGGGACTCAAATAGAGTCTTACACCTGGTTTGTTTTTGAGGACTTCCTCAAGTTCAGTCCGAATTCCTTCGACATATGTCCAGGCAAAATCTCTTCCTTCTTTTTTGGGAACAAAAAAGCAAGAAAATCCTATCATAAATGGTTGTTGACTCGCACCTATGGCATCATGAAAAGATGTTAGGGAATATTCATCCTTCTGTCCAATTGTTTGAAGAACATATTGGAGATGAGGTTTGTTTTGCAGGATACGCCCTAATTGCCTGGCCACCCGGGCGGTTTCCGTAAGCTCGGTACCCGGAGCCAGTTCCACGGTGATTCCCAGCCCGCGACCATCTTCTTTGGGGTAAAGTGTGTTTCTCATCAGATCAAAAGCCACCAAGCTTGAAATGAAAAGCCCAATAGCCCCCAAGACCCATAAAAATGCCCTGAATCGTGATTTTAAAACATTTTCTTTCAACCAGCCGGCCAATTTGCAACCTGCTTTTTCCGCCAAGCGATCCATCCATCCGGGCTTCAGTTCTTTCGTATTGCTTCTAAGTACAAATCGGAATAAGGGAGGCCCTAAAAACACGCTGACAATATAGGATAGAACTAGGCAAACAGCAGTTGTGATGGGGATCAGACGGATGAATTTTCCATCCACACCCCCGACAAACACAAGGGGAACGAGGACCAATATGGTGGTCAGGGAACCTGAGAGGGATGGAACAGCATACGTTTTTATGGTACGCTGAACAGCAGTCCTGAAATCGAGTTGTTCAACAAAAATGTTTTCATGCATGCCTTCCATGATCAGGATGAAATCATCCACCAAAAGACCTAAAGCCAATATCATACCCACAATCACCAAAATATTGAATGTATATCCCATGGCCCATAAAACGGCGGTGGCTCCCAAAAGGGTGATCGGTACGCAGAAAGCGGCAACGAAAGCTTCTCGCCAAGTCAGCATGATCATCAGGACAATGAACACCGCCAGCATGGCCTGCCAACCATTGCCAAAGCCTCGGTCGAGTTCATCCTGGATAACTTCTGCTTCGTCTCCCAAGTTGTTGATTGCTATTTGCTTTTCCCAGACATTGCTCTTTTGCATTTCAACAGCTGCTTTTTTGGCCAAGGCAACGAGTACATTCGTATCCTTGCCAGGTGCTTTAAAAAGATGAACCGCAACTACCCTCACATAATTTTTACCCTTCCAGGAAAGGGCGGCTCGGGTTTTTTCGCGCATGAATGTTTTTTTGATCACAGCAATATCCGAAAGTCGGATGACATTTCCTTCCGGCAAACGGGTTATGACCAAATGCTTCAATGAATCAATATCCCGAAAAGCACCTTCCAGTTTCATTGTGAAAAGGAAATCTTGGTTTTCAAATTGTCCCCAGGGAACATCTATGTTGTGTGTTTTGATCGCTTGCCGGACCAGAGTCGGTGGAATTCCCATGGCCCGCAGTCGTTCCGGCCGCAATTGTACATGCACCATGGATTTCCGTTCTCCCACCAAGGAAGTCTTTTTAATACCCGGAATTTTCTCAAAGCGTTCCTTCATCCGGCGAGCATGGATTTCAAGGGTTTCCTGAGAAACATCCCCGGAAAGCGCAAAACTGATGATAGGCATATCCCTTACCGAGGTTTCTTCAATATCCGGTTTATGCGCATCCTTGGGTAAGTCTGCTTCGCCGGCTGCCACTTTGCGGTTCAGCAATTGCATGGCTTCAGCGACCGGCGTTTCCGCTTTGAAGGTTACGGCAATGGTAGAAACATCATCTCGGGAAGAACTATAAAATTGTTTTAGGCCCTTCATGCCCTTGAGCTGTTTTTCGATTTTTTGGGTGATTTCTTTTTCCACTAAAAGAGGGGACGCGCCCGGCCAAACAATGTTGATAGATGCTTGAGGAATTTCAAGATCCGGTAGGGACTCCTTGATCATGCTGGAATAGCCCAAGAATCCAACAAACGCTGACAAACCGATCCAAATGATGGCCGGCACCGGTTTGACAAACAAAAAGTCAAACAGATTAAATCGTTGCCCGGATTTTTCAGGATTCATCCTTTGGCTCCTCTTCTTTGACCAAAATCCTCACATGTGTACCTTCATGCAACCGGTACTTGCCTTTGGTGACGACCTGTTCGTTTTCAGTCAAGCCCTTAATGACCTCAACCGCTTCTTCATCAGTCAAGCCGATTTGAATCGGACGCTTTATAGCTTTGTCGTTTACAATTACATAAACATAAGGCTTATCATCTCTATACAATAAGCTTGTGATTGGAACCAAAAGCGCATCAGTTTTTTTGTTCACCTCAATCCAGCAGGTGACAAACATTCCATGGGGAATCAACGCCTCTTTCTGCTTTAGCCGAACCTTGATGCGAACCGTGCGACCGCCGATATTCAATACCGGGCTTACGGAATACACTCTTCCAAATATGACGGGATCCTCTTTTTCCCATTCGCCTCCCAACCAGTCGATTCCTCCCCAAGTGACCACCGCATTTTGTCCTTCCTTAACATGCATGCCATCAAAAACCGGAAGATTGAGTGTAATTTCAAGTTCACCCGGATCAACAACTGTGATGGGTGCGGTATCCAAAATAGCCGCTGAATTGGAGTTGTCAATAATAGCAGGGCTGAAAAAGCCACCCTCAGATATATTCAAACGAGCAATGATTCCATCAAAAGGTGCGAATATGGCTGTGTTTTCCATTTCGATTTTCGCCTGGTTTAACGCGGCTTGCATGCTCTTAATGCGGCTGCGAGCTGCTCCTAGTTCTGCCTTGGCGTTTTTCACCATCGATTTGGCACTTTCAAACGTAGCATTGTCTTGTTCAAACCGGCTGACCGATATCAGCTTTTTTTGGTGGAGGATTTTGCTACGTTCAAAACTGGACTGGGCCACAGTAAGTGTCGTTTGGGTCTGGGCCAAAGCGGCTTTGGCAGCAGAAACGTTTTGCCTCGCTTCAGAAAGCCCTGCCTCACTCTGAATCACTCTGGCTGTCTGACCACGTTTGTCCAATCTGGCCAAAAGCTGGCCGAATTTTTCACCGTGACTTGGTCCTTGAATCCTTGATCCTTCCCGAATCGGAGCACCATCCTTATCGCCGGCAATAAAAACCACTTTGCCACTGGTTTCAAAAATCAAATGTCGCTTGCGAACCGCCAAGGCTGTTCCTTCCCCGACCACCCATTTTGAAATTCCATCCTTTTTTGCGGGTGCTGTATAAACGCCCACTGAAGCGGATTTTTGGTTTTCCTGATTTCTTAAATCATCCAATGAGTCAAGACGATTCAGGATTCCGATCAGAAGACCGCTTACCAATAATGATATAACCCAAAAAGCCGGTTTTTTCAAAATTTTCATGAATTCACCTTGAGTGGATGACGGATGCGACACCTCCGATCACAATGTATCGGACCTCATGCCGCTGAAATGATCCGAACACGTCTTTCAGTCTGTTGAGCATCTTTCTTATCCGCCAAACCGGGGTTCAGTGTCAGAGCCAGATCTGTGAAGGCGCAGAACATGTCCATTCGCTGCCTCAACAGAGAAATATTTGGTGTCGGGTAGCCGGGGGATGTTGCCATCCCCAAGCCCCCTGAGAACCGTACATGCAAGTTTCCCCGCATACGGCTCAGGCAACGGTAAGACGCCGTGAGGCATCCGCCGGCGTGTCAGCGACTTTACACGTCGCACCCGCTCAAACGACAGGTTAGGCGGACTCTTTTTCAGAAATTTTCTGATTATGCCACGGCATATTCAGTATGCCGCCTGACATCAGGCTCGTGAAATCCCAGCACGATGTGCTTTTTGGGAATACCCGCCTGCTCCAGTTCGGAAGCTGTCCCGTCCTCGGTTCCGTCTCTCTGTATCCACACCCTGTCACCGATGATATCTATGTGAACAAGGCAAGCGTGAATCCGCTTGGCATCCTCCCAGCCGACAGACATCACCAGATACCGGTCATTTTCCCGGTCAAGAATTATCTCGTTTTCTATCTCTCCGTTGGCGTATGAGATGTCAGCATAGTCTTCCAGCACTTTCTCAATGATACGGCGATAGTTTTTCAGGGTATCCATTGCAATATCTCCTCCGTCCGATGGTCGAAAACAACAAGCCGGACACGCTGATTTTCAA
>JAOZRQ010000057.1:16038-19403 GCA_029940115.1 Desulfobacterales bacterium | reverse complement strand
TGCCGGATTTGGCAATCCGGCGGGAGCAGGGTGGCCGAAACGATGATCAATGCCGTAAGTTTTTCGATGTTTGTCTGTTATTAAAAGGAAAATATACAAACATTTTCGTCCAATTACTTACTTATTGCATATCTGTGTACAGGACAAAAAAAAAACCGGCTTTTTCTGGCAGGGAGGAATCGGCCCATTCGGGAAAAAGCCGGGTTTCTCGCCCATCTCACAACTTTTTGTCTTGTACACAGATTGCATATATATCAAACTCGGTGACAACAGACCACAAGCAACTGACAATGGACGATTTGCAAAGGAGACAACTGATGAAATTGATGAGCAAATACTTGCTTTTCAGCGTGGCAGGACTGATATGCGGGGGATTGATTCTTTCCGTGTCCGCATCCGCGGACTCGATCACGCCGGTAACCTTCTCGGACACCCTAGAGAAGGGAAAGAACACGTCTGTCAGGAGAACCGTGATTATTTCGGAAGAGGTCACATCGGCCAAGGTGGACCTCTTCTTTCTTTTTGACACCACAGGGAGCATGGGCGAACTGATAGATGCCACCAAGGAGAAGGCCACCGAGATTCTTGACGCCGCGTCAAAATTGGGTGACGTGGCCTTTGGTGTGGGCTATTATGAGGATTTCCCAGGATATCCCTACGGCGGGTCCAAGGATATCCCCTATGAGCTGGTTCGGGATATCACAACCAACTCGGCATCTGCACGGCGCGCGATAGATTCCCTCTCCCTCGGGTATGGGCAGGACTGGCCTGAAGCGAATCTGTACGCTCTCAAAACCGTCGCGGATACCACCAGTTGGCGTGAGAACACCACACGAATTGTCGTATGGTTTGGTGATGCGGTGAGTCATGACGGAGATATGGAAGAAAGGTATCCGAGCCGTGTGGGACTCAGCGATGCCATCTCGGCCCTGAAAGCCAAAGGCATTATTGTGCAGGCTGTCAATGTGGACAGAAACTGTTATGGATATTATTGCTACAGCTTGGATGAAGGGGGATATTCTTATCGCCAGTTCACGGGTCAGGCAACAGCCGTCACGAATGCCACCGCCGGCAGGCTGTTTGACGGGTCAGACACCAGCGAGATTGCCACTGTCATCAATGATGCGCTCAAGGACGCGTTTGACGAGTACACGGAGGTTTCGCTCGAATTGTCCCAAGAATTTGCCGGCTTGGGTGTCGTCATCTCACCTTCCAGACGCACGGGCAATTTTGACCGGTCCCGGGAACGCGCCTTTCAATTCAACATCACCTACACCGGTCTGGAGACAGGGATTTACGAGGTTGACCTCCTTGCCAAGGTGAACGGCGGCAGTGTGGCCGTTGCAAGTGACACCATCGAAGTGCTTTATCGGGACTGCAACGGTGTCTTGGGCGGCACAGCCTTTACTGACATATGTGGCCAGTGTGTCGGCGGAAACACCGGAAAGAGCACCTGCACCCAGGACTGCAACGGCGTCTGGGGCGGCACGGCCTATCGGGATGCCTGCGGCCAGTGCGTCGGCGGAAAAACCGGAAGAACCCCTTGTTCCCAAGACTGCAACGGTGTCTGGGGCGGCACGGCCTTTGTTGACAAGTGCGGCCAATGCGTGAGCGGAAATACCGGAAGGACAGCCTGTTCCCAGGACTGTAACGGGAGCTGGGGCGGCGTTGCCTACTTGGATGGTTGCGACAGATGCGTCGGCGGGAATACCGGCAGAACCTCTTGTGTCCAAGACTGTAACGGCGACTGGGGCGGAACCGCTCTTATGGATGAGTGCGGCGTGTGTGTCGGCGGAAACACGGGAATGACCGCGTGTGTCCAGGATTGCAACGGCGACTGGAACGGAACCGCTTTTTCGGATCCCTGTGGCGAGTGTGTCGGCGGAAACACGGGAATGACCGCGTGTGTCCAGGACTGCAACGGCGACTGGGGCGGAACCGCGTTTTTGGATGAATGCGATGAATGTGTCGGCGGGAACACCGGAGAGACCGAGTGCAATCCCCATTTTACCGGCGGCGTGTTCAAGGTGGGCCGGGCCGGAGTGGTTGAAATTGACTGGCTGTATGACGGCGGGATGTACCGGGGAGAGCTTGGCATATTCTCTCTCAAAGGGATGGAAGAGATTGAGCCGGGTTCAAAGGAGTTTGCAAAGGAGGCCGCGAGACGGGCCCTCTCGAACAGCAAGGCGGGATATGTGGTACTCTCAGATCCGACCGAAGGTGCGCGCCTTGACGGCTCCATCGGAAGCGAGACCACAAACTGGAACAGCGGTGAGTACAAGGGCGTGAAGCAGCTCCCCATGCGCCCCAAGGACACATTTGCCACCATCCTGGTCCCCAGTTCCACACTTCAGACCCTTCACAACACTCCCGGAACAACCAGTTCCCATATACGCCCCTTGTACTCCCTTGTATCCTCAAATCCGGAATACGGCATGTACATGGGCCAGATCGCGGATGTTGACGGCAGGGGCAGGGCCTTTGCCTATGAGGATATGAACGCCTCAGAGAGCGACTTGGATTACAACGACCTGATCATCCAGGTTACTGGCGCGTCCATAGATCATGTGGCCTCCTTGGATGACATGATCGTCTTTGAGGATTCTGAGAAACGGAGCAGAAAGCGGGCACGGAGAGACTGGTTTGACTGGCGAACAGAGACCGATATCGGCCGGCTGATCATGGCCCATCTGGAAACTGAGCCGGAACCGGTTCGCATGTCTGTGGCGTTTGACGGGTCGGCTGACCTTTTCCTGTACGATTCCGAGGGAAGAGTGATGGGAAAGGAGGGCGGACACATTCCAGGCGCTCTGTTCGGGTATGATCCTGACGGAAACGCCTTCATCTCGCTTCCCGGACTGGATGAAGGGGGATATCGTCTGGTGATTCGGGGGAAAGATGAGGGAACAGGCCTTCTGAAGGTGACCGCCATGGGAGACCAGCAACTGATGGCTGAGGAGACAACGCCTGTTGAGGTCAGGGCCAACCATACCCTCAAAGCCGACATTTCGGTATCGGACAAAAAGGATATCCAGCTCGGAGAGGTCGCTGAATCCTTGGCAGGTCCGTATGATTTCAATGGCGATGATCGGGTGGATGACGCTGATATCAGGAGAGTCTCTGCAAGATGGAATGTCTGTCAGGGAAATGAATACTTCGACGCGTTCTTTGATTTGGATGATGACGGATGCATTACGATCCTTGATATCATGCGGGTTGTGAACGACCGTTAATCCTTTCTGTCGATCAAAATTGCTCCTGCCAATCCGTTTTTGGCAGGGGCATTTTTTGATGGGGCTTGCTCGCTTGGCAGGATCGAACTTCCCCATCCCCGCTCCTGACGGATTGACAAATCCGGCAGGCGG
>JAOZRQ010000057.1:9847-15938 GCA_029940115.1 Desulfobacterales bacterium | reverse complement strand
TTCGGATTTGTCAATCCGAACCGAGCGTTGGCGGGATTTTTGGGATCTGCGACCGGACAACTTCCCCATCCCCGCTCCTGACGGATTGACAAATCCGGCAGGCGGTTCGGATTTGTCAATCCGAACCGAGCGTTGGCGGGATTTTTGGGATCTGCGACCGAACAACTTCCCATCCCCGCTCCTGACGAAGCAACGGTGTGATGGGGGAAACAGTCGCGCATGTAGTTACTACAACACGGTATGCTGATGTCTCCCAAGTGACAAAATACGCGCCCGTGCCCAAACTCGGGCACGGGCACGGGTTCTCAAAACTCAATGTTGCCCGGGGTCCTGGGAAACGGGATCACATCCCGGATATTCCTGACCCCGGTCATCAGCATGAGCAGCCGCTCAAACCCGAGGCCGAACCCGCTGTGCGGGACGGTTCCGAACCTTCGGGTGTCGAGATACCACCAGTAATTCTCTTGGGGCATCCCGAATTCCCCCATCCGTGCCTGAAGCACATCAAGCCGCTCCTCCCGCTGACTCCCGCCGATGATCTCCCCCACACCCGGAACCAGCACATCCATCGCGGCCACCGTTTCATGGTCATCATTCACCCGCATGTAAAACGGCTTTATGCTCTTGGGGTAATCATAGACGATGACCGGTTTCTTGAAATGATCCTCTGTGAGATGGCGCTCATGCTCAGTCTGCAAATCCTTGCCAAATCCCACCGGATATTCGAATTTCTTCCCGGATTTGACCAAAATATCAACCGCCTCCCTGTATGGCACCCGGACATACTCGGATGACGCGATGTTCTCCAGCCTCGGCATCAGGGCTTTGTCCACAAATTTGGCAAAGAGTTCCATATCCTCCCCGCACTCCTCCATGACAAAGCGGGTCAGGTGTTTGACAATCTCCTCCCCGAGGTCCATGTTCCCCTCAAGGTCACAAAAGGCCATTTCCGGCTCCACCATCCAGAACTCGGCCGCGTGTCTTCGGGTGTTGGAGTTTTCGGCCCGGAACGTGGGGCCGAAGGTGTAAACATCCCCCAAGGCCAGCGCGAACATCTCCGCGGACAACTGTCCTGAAACCGTCAGATTGGCCACCTTGCCGAAGAAATCTTGGGAATGGTCGGTCTTCCCCTCCTTTTTCGGTGGATCGTCAATATCCAGCGCGGTGACCCTGAACATCTCCCCCGCGCCCTCGCAGTCCGATCCGGTGAGAATGGGGGTATGCAGATATCGGAACCCCTTCTCCCTGAAGAATTGGTGGATGGCATAGGAGACTTCGGACCGGATTCGGAAGGCCGCGCCGTACTTGTTGGTCCTGGGCCTCAAATGGGCAATGGTCCGCAAAAATTCATCACTGTGGCGCTTCTTCTGCAAAGGGTACGATTCTGAGGCAAAGCTGATGATAGCCACCTTGTCCGCCCGAACCTCCCATTTCTGGCCCTTTCCCTGAGATTCGATGAGCGCGCCGGTCACTGCCACAGCCGACCCGGTGGTCAGATTTCTGATCTCCTCATAATTGTCCAAGAGGCTCTCCGCGATCACCTGGATGTTTTTGAGGCATGACCCGTCATTCAATTCGATAAAGGAAAAGGTCTTTGAATCCCGCCGGGTTCTCACCCATCCTTTTATCAGCATATGATCCACAGGCGCATCGGACTTGAAAAGTTTGAATATTTTTGTACGCTTCATTCATCTCTCCGCGCTGATATGATCAGTAGATCTAAGAACCACTTTTATTTTTATGAACAAGAGGCTTGATCATCTGATCAAGTTCGTGTAACATGGATATATGGTGCGGTTGAAAATTGGAAAATCATCATGATTTCTCCAAAATGCCAGAAACAGGTCCGCCGGCCAAGTGTAAGATCGCAACGGACAATGGACCACTGGCAACTGATCCACCGCACAGCTTGAAAATGTTCGCATGACTGGCGAGTGCAGTCATTCATCAACAATCAATATGCCTGATTCTAACGGATTTTGTGGTCTGAGACCGTCTTTTTAACGCAGAGGACGCAGAGAACGCGGATCGGCTCGCGGCGGTCCGAATCTCTGCGGCCTCTGCGCTTTCCTGACCAGAACCACAAAATACGTTAGAACCAGCAATATGTGAGGTGAATTATGGGCAAATATGTTTTGTATGCGGTCATCGCGCTGATCATTGCATTTAGTCTCAATTTCTTCAAAGTTGTGGAGATCCCGTGGCTGGATGTGCCATTCTCAATGGAAGCCAAGAAAGAGGGGTCAAAGAAAATTGACAGTGCCGCCAAAGAAGCTCTTGGAGAGTGAATCAAGAAATTACGCATCGGTGTCGGATGGTTTTGGCATGGGAATCTTGAAGAACTGGATACCCTCACCCTTTAATACCTTCTCTTCTTCCTGGGTGCTGGTACCCTTTATGTTTCTCAATTCAGAAACGCCATAGTGGATCTTCAGGGCTTCCTTGGCAAAATCACAACCGACATCGTCGAAATTTTTGTCCACAAACTCTATTACTTTTTGGGCAACGGCTTCCATGTCCGGCTCCTGACCGGGGGAATCTGTTTTGATCTGAGGAGGGGATGATGACTTTATGCCGAATGTGGAGGGAATCCTGCAAACAGATGCATCATTGCAGATGGGGCATGAAATCATGGATTTTTCTTTCTGTTCCTCGTAGGCCTGACAGCCATCAAACCAACCTTCGAATGTATGGCCGTTGCCGCATTGCAAGTCAAATATTATCATTGATGATCCTTAGCTTTTATAACTGATTTCTCTTAATGTACCATACCTGTTCATATTTTAAAAGCATTATTATCACTTGGCCTGTTTTTTAATCGGAGCCAGACAGGAGTGCAAAAATGGAGCCGTCAAGCGAAATTTTTGCGTATTATGGAGAAAATGCAACAAGAGGCTATGAATATGAAAAAGCATCATATTTTTTTCGCAATTTGGCTACTTTTATTCTCTGTGGGGATTGCTCACGCGGAAACCATGTATGTCAGGCAGGTGGAGATAACCATGAGGATCGGACCGGGCAATCATCGTAAGATTATCGAGATGCTTTCACCCGGGCGAGAACTTGAAGTTCTGGATCAGGGAGACGGCTGGGCAAATGTCCTGCTTCCGAATGGGAAGGAGGGATGGGTCCTGAGCCGTTATCTTACCGACAAGAAGCCGGATGCTCTTGAGTCGGAAGTCCTCAAAAGGGAATATGAGAGACTTTCCAGTCAGCTGGCCTCCCTGCTTGAAGAGAATGAAAGGTTGAAACTGGAAAACAGAAGGCTTGGGACAGAATCTGCAGATGGTGAGGCGACTTTCGATGAACTGAGCAAAGCCTACGATGGCCTGAAAAGGGAGAGCGGTGATTTTTTGAAGATCAAAGCCGCGTACCAGAAAGCCATGTCCCAGATTGCCGAGCAGAAGAAAAAAAACGAAAAGCTGGAAAAGCGGTTGGCAGAAATGCCGGCAGGGACTCAGGGAGACCAAGATTTCGATTGGTTCCTGACAGAGCCAGCGACCAAAGGGTTCATGTACGGCGCAGGAGCCATTGCAGTAGGCCTCATCATCGGTCTCATTTTCGGAGGACGCCAGTCCCGGCGTTCGTTTTTGCTGTGAAATGTGATGCGTGAAACATTTCACGTTTCACACCTCACGTCTCACGCCCCACGTCTCACGCCCCACGTCTCACGCCCCACGTCTCACGCCTCACATTTCACGCCCCACGTCTCACGTTTCACGCTCACGTTTCACGCCTCACGTTTCATCGTCATTCGACTTTCGGATTTCAGATTTGAAACCCACATACAGGTTTGCCACTCCCATTGTCAGATTCCGCCATCTGATATCTGAAAACCCGGCGGACCGCATGATTCCGGAAAAAACTTCTGCCTTGGGAAAATTGGCGACTGATGCGGGAAGATACTGGTACGCGTCCAAGTTTTTTGAAAAGAGCCACCCGATGAGAGGAAGCGCGTGTTTGAAATATAAATGGTAAAGGGATGACAAAAATGAGCCCTTCGGCGGCACGGCAAGTTCCAGCACAAGGAGCATTCCTCCGGGTTTCAGGCAATTCTGGAAGATGTTCAGCACAGACAATTTGTCTTGGATGTTCCGGATGCCGAACGCAATCGTGATCGCGTCAAACGTATCTTCCCTGAAAGGCAGATGAAACGCGTTTCCCGCGAGCAGATGAATGCTCGAAGGCTTCGGAAGCGTGAACGCGCTGACCTTCTCTCTGGCCAGCGCCAGCATGGCCGGAGAAAAATCAACACAGAAGACCGTGACCTCCGGGCCCTTTTGCCGCAGAATCTCAAACGCCACATCACCGGTCCCGCATGCCACATCCAGCACCACCGCATCGGACCGGATATCCATTGCAGAGACCATCGCCCTTCTCCACCAAACATCTTGGCGCAAACTTAACAGCCTGTTCAACAGGTCATACGCGGGAGCGATGGCGTCAAACATGTCCCTGATAAAAGGAAGTTCAGCATTCTTCATTGACAACCTCAATTCTTGCATTACATTTATCTGTGTACAGGACAAAAAAAGTGATTGTGAAAAGAAACCCGGCTTTTTCCTACAGTCGGGAAGTCGGCCCGTTTGGGAAAAAGCTTGCCCCCGACGTTTTTTGTCGGGGGCCGGGCTTCTCGCCCCATTCCCGATTTTTTTGTCCTGTACACAGGTAGATTCTTGTAATTATCAACTCTGTACAAGACAAAAAAAGTGATTGAGGAGAGAAACCCGGCTTTTTCTTGCAGTTTGGAAGTCGGACCGTTTGGGAAAAAGCCGGGTTTCTCGCCCATTCCCGATTTTTTCACAACCAACAGAACTGTGCATGGGCATCTATCATCCAAACGTCTTGCCGCAGCATGACAATCTGTAAAATGAACCAAGAGTGAGTGGGAAAACCAGATGGCGAACAAACGGGACTATTATGAAATTCTGGGAATAAACCGCAATGCTTCTGACAATGAGATCAAGGCCAGTTACCGCAAGCTTGCCATGAAATATCATCCGGACAGAAATCCCGGCAACAAGGAGGCAGAAGAAAACTTCAAAGAAGCTGCGGAGGCTTATGAGGTGCTCAGGGATCCTCAGAAGCGCGGCATATATGACCAGTATGGTCATCAGGGGCTTGAAGGCTCCGGATTTTCCGGATTCAGCGGATTTGAGGACATATTCTCAAGTTTCGGTGACATTTTCGAGGATTTCTTCGGCTTTGGATCCGGGAGGAGATCAAAGAGCAGGGTGCAGAGAGGAGCCGACCTCCGTTATGATCTCAGGTTGAACTTCATGGAAGCCGCGTTCGGAAAAGAGACCGAAATCAATGTGGAAAAGCTGGAACTCTGTTCTGAATGCAACGGCAACGGATGCTCTCCAGGCACCCATTTGGAAAACTGCGCCCATTGCAGCGGGACGGGTCAGATTTCCCGGTCACAGGGTTTCTTCACTGTGAGGACAACCTGTCCCCACTGTCGTGGCAGAGGGCAATCCATCCCGCATCCTTGTTCCAATTGCAGAGGCGGCGGAAAGGTGAGGGCCAGCAAAAAGGTGGCAGTCAAAATTCCCGCGGGCGTTGATGCCGGATCACGGCTTCGCCTGACAGCTGAGGGAGAACCGGGGGCTTATGGCGGCCCGTCGGGTGATCTGTATGTGTTCATCCATGTGGAACCGCATGAGTTTTTTCAGCGGGACGATGTTGATGTGGTCTGCCAGATACCGATATCCTTTGTCCAAGCCGCGCTGGGTGCGGAAATGGACGTGCCCACCTTGCAGGGGCAACGGAAGCTTGCCATCCCGAAAGGAACCCAGCCTGGCGACCTGTTCCGCTTCCAGGGGGAGGGCATCCCGTCTCTCCGGAATGGGAGCCGTGGGGACCAGATCATTCAGGTCGCCATTAGGACCCCAACAAGTCTCAACAAGAAACAGGAGGCCCTGCTGAAGGAATTTGCACAACTTGAGGAGGGCAAGCTGACCAACAAGATAAAGAACATGTTCAGAGGGAGCAGCGCGAGAGTGGCCGGATGAAGTGATCAGTGGTCAGTGGCTTATGGCATGTGGTCAGTGGTTTCTTCTGTTTCTTCAACTTGTGTGATTTATGGCAT
>JAOZRQ010000057.1:0-9747 GCA_029940115.1 Desulfobacterales bacterium | reverse complement strand
TGGTCAGTGGTTTCTTCTGTTTCTTCAACTTGTGTGATTTATGGCATGTGGTCAGTGGTTTCTTCTGTTTCTTCAACCTGTGTGATCAGGGGATTCAGCCTTTGGTCAGAGAGATGAAATTCCCTCATCATCACAACAACAGACAACAACCAACACCAAATTATGTTTGAATTAAAAGTCATCACCCGTTTTGCAGCGGCTCATCAATTGAAGATGGTCGGGGAAAAATGTGAAAATCTGCATGGGCACAACTGGAAGATCGAGGTCTGCGTGGCCGGAGAGGCGTTGAATGAGGCCGGTGTGCTGATGGATTTCGGGGAGATCAAAGGCCATGTCCGAGAGATCATGTCTGAGCTGGATCACAAATTCCTGAACGAGCTGGATGCGTTCCATGACCCGATTTCCCCGTCTTCGGAAAATATCGCCCAATACATTGGCAACGCCCTTCAGCAAAAGGTCAGCGACCCTTGCGTCAGAATCTCCCGCGTAACCGCTTGGGAATCAGAGGACGCGTGCGCCACATATCATCTCCCTTCACCCCGGTTCGGGTGAACAAATCCGATATCTGACGGGGTTCACCTCCGCGATGTCGAGGGTGCCCATGTTCCCGCTCTGCGATCATCTCCATGATCAGATGGGTCTCCCGATAGGTCAGCCCGCCTGCCACCGGTGTCCCGACCGACGGGTCCACGCTGTCCATCCGCCCATCCGGTTCCGAATCACCCGCTGATAGTCGGATTCGTTGATCGGGGCTGGTCTGGGGGCTTTGGGATGCGGATTCTCCTTTAACAAAGCGGCAAGCTTCATCTCCGGCGAATCCGGCATGATCTTTTCCCGCAGACGGGAGAACTGCTCCGCGAGAAACCCTTGCTCCCGGGTCAGCTCAGGATGTTTGGAGAGAATCTGATTCATCTCCTCGAATCGCCGGGCATGATGAAGCGCGCGGGCGTGATACGCGGTGTGCCAAGACTTGGGTCGCAGATGGTGTCTCAGATGAGCGATCACCGCTACAGCCATGTCCGCCCGTTCCACATCCTCTTCCGGCGCAAACCGGCTGAACAAAGCTGAAAAGTGGGCTGGTTTCAATTTGCTCGCTTGAGCCATGTCCGACTCTTCGGTTAGACGATCCAGCCGCTCGGAGAGTTCCACGACCCGATCAATGCGGGATGAATGGCCTGAAACGTCACCCAGCGAAAGCCGGCGCAGTTCGGCATCGTTCTCCTCTCGGAGAAGGAGTTCGAGCGACGCCTCGGCCATACCGATCTCCGGGGGATTCAGCGCCAAGCATCGCTTCAGATGGGGGACGATCTCATCCTTCCATCCGGCACAGCGACTCAGCCATGCCTGATGCGCCGCCCTTTTGAAATCAGGGTGCCGCATGAATTCATCCGTGGCATATCTCAGCATTTCCCGGTCCTCCCGGAGACCGCGATGAATTCTGCGGATCAGGTCATTCCTTTCTCCGGGATGAGCGAACAGCCGTGCCCATGCCTTCTTCTCCGCTGTTCGGAGAAGGAGACGCTGGCAGACCGATCCTTGGATGATCGGAATTTCGATATGTTCCGGCAACAGCTCATGCACGGTTTCGAGCAGCGTCCATATCTGTCTCAATTCGGCTTGGGAAACATCTTCGCTCCTGATGATCCAGCGAAGGTTGCTGACAAACTCTGATGGTCGGAGCGGAATAAATCCGTGGGCCATTCCGGTGATCCGCAGCCAGAGCGATGCCCGGTGTCCCGGGATATCCGCCAATAGTCGGCCCGTCCACCCTTCAAGATAGGAGAACATGGAGCGCCCCGCGCGTTGCTCTCTCTCGGCAACCTTCCAGAATTCCGCCACGACCTCAGGTGGCGGCAATGCTTCCACATAGCGGTTTTTCAAGTTGTCGAGGGCCTCCTTGACAAATCCGCCCAGAGACGCCACCAAGCTTCTCCGCCTCTCCATATCCTCCTCAAACCGGTAGTCAGGCACACATCGGCTGCAACTCAGGCAGTTGTCACCGGTGATCACCTCATAGGTTTCGAGATACCCGAGCATGACCGAGCGGAGGCAACTCCCCTCCGGATCCGGCTCTCCCTTCTCGTTTACACCGACATAGTCGGTCAGAAGGCGGTGATAGGCGTCCCAGTCGTTTTGCCGCCGCTGGTCGTGTAGTTTCATGACCGCTTCGAGATAGTCATCAAATTCCTCATCCCTTTCAAAAGCCGGCCCTGGGAGGACTTCCCATCCTTTTGACCGAACCAGCTCCGGCCATCCGAACCAGTCATCCAGTGTCCGATCCGTGCTACCCCTCTGCTTTCTCCGTTCATCGGCCGCTTTTTTGTTGGCCCGTGTTCGTGCGCCTGCATGGGCCCTCCATGCCTCCAAGGAATCTTTTCCTGTTGCCGGGCCGTATCTTGGCGCGACAATGAGACGAAAATCCATCAGGTCGCGGCCTGCGCTTCTGATATCTTGGAACATGGATGCTGTCTCGCCCGGGGAAAGCCCGAGGAATTCCCCAAATTCCAGCATGTCGTTCTGTTCGCATTCCTGAACCCATGCCTCAAACTGGGCTGGTGACAGCCCCTTCTCTCGCAAAAGTCGGCCAAAGTAGTAATTTGAATTGAGAATCGCCTTGGCATTCCTCACTTCGGGCCGGACAAGGCGGATGCCGGTCTCCTGAACCTTCTCCAAAAAGGCGGCCCGCTTTTTCTGGCCCGGAAGCTTGGGACGAATGCGACAGAGAACAGAGAGGATCCGGCCGATATGCCGGGTCTTCTGCTCATAGATGTGTCCGAGATCAAGAACGGCCTCATGCTCGCCAAACTCTTTTGGCCCTTTCTGTCGCAATGAGAAATCGGGCCACTGATAGGAGGTGTAATCTTCAGGGAATCGATTGAAGAAATCCATCGCCTCGTCGTTGGTGAAATAGAGGTAAGGCCCCACAGTTCGGCGGCCTCTTATCGTGCGTAGGAAATCCCGCATAATGATCCCATCCAGATGGCGGATATGTCTGTTCTTGATAAAACGCTTCTGAATGGTGTAATCGGACGGGATGATGCCGGGTCTGTCCACTTTTCCCGGGGTGTCCGGGCTGTGGTAGAGGATGATGTCGGCCATCCGGCCATCCCGGCCGGCCCGGCCCGCTTCCTGAACATACGCTTCGAGGTTTGGCGGCGAGGTGCGGTGGATGATCAGGCGGATATCCGATTTGTCAATCCCCATGCCGAATCCCTTGGTGGCCACCATGATTTCCCGCTCTCCCCGGATAAACGCGTCCTGCTCGGTCTTCCGTCTCCTGCCTCTCAAATCGCCCAAGGGCAGCGGTTCCCCTTTTCGACTCTGCTCCGTATCAGATGCCTTGTCATCATAGTTCATCCGGCCATGGTAAATGGCGACATGTTTTCCCAGCCGTTGTTCCAGATAGGAGGCGAAGCGTGTCACTCCGGGATCCACACGGCCTCGCAGGGCGTTCTTTTGGGTCTGAATCAGTGGGAAATAGCCGTGCAGATGGTCAGGATCCCCCCCGGTATGCGGCATGAAGATGATGGCTCCGTCCATACTCCCTTCGGCCTCGTTTCTCTCCAGCAACGCTCTCAGATCATCAAGGATCGCATCGCTCTTCTCAATTGAGTCCGCCATCACACGGACGATCAGATTCAGTTCAGGGCGGTTTGACGCATAGACATAGACCTCTCCGCCCTGTTCCAGGGGGCTTGCATCAAGGTCAAGTTCCTCGCAGAGGTCCTGTCGCACCTCGGGGCTGGCCGTGGCCGTCAAGGCGATGCGGGTCGGCCTGATCCCCCATCGGCGGAATCTGCGGACCAGATTCAGGTAGCTGGGCCGGAAATCGTGGCCCCATTGGCTGATACAGTGGGCTTCGTCCAGCGTGAGATAGCGGATCCCGATGGTCTCATTGGCCCGTCTCAGGCTGTCAAGCACATGCGCCTGTTCCAACTGCTCCGGCGTGAAATAGGCGAGCTTGTACCAGCCGAGCTCCAGACGCCGCAGACGAGCCTGTTTTTCTCCGAAGGAGAGGTTGCCGTTGACAAAGGTTGAGACATGGTCCAATCCGTAACGTCTGGAGAGGCGTTGATCATACTGGTCCTGCATCAGCGAGTTGAGCGGAGAGACGACAATGGTGATTCCCGGAAGCACCATGGCCGGCAGAATGAAGCATTCGCTTTTCCCGATGCCGGTCGCCGCGATTCCGAGGATGTTTTTGCCGCACAAGGCCGATTCAAGAACACGATGCTGAAAGGGCAACATGGCGGGGAATCCGAATATTCGGTAAGCGATCTCATCAACGGCCTGCCTGACTGGTTCAGAGTAAGCGGGGAGAAATGTCTCAGGTATGCGGATCGGCTGGCGGATCGGCGTGATCCGGGTCTCTTTGTTCTGAACATATTCGCCGACGCGTTCCGCCCTGCTCCGCCACTGGGCGGTCACGTTTTCGATGCGTATTCGCTCCCCATGAATGAGAAAGGGGAATTGAAATTCAGATTTCCGCTTGATGAGAAGTTCCCGGACATCTGGATGCCCCGGGCATAGTTTGACGATTTCTGTCCATTGGCCACTTTCTTCAGGATTATCCAGATAATCGGGGCCCGGCCTTTTATGGCTGAATGAACCGATATGGCGTCTGATCCGTTCTGAATTCTTGTATTCCTTTTGCGCCAAAGGGTATGAAACTTCTTCCGCATGGGAACGCAGGAGGCAGATGTAACTCCAAGAGAGCAGGTAATTTTCAAACTCGTTGAATTTGCGGGGATTCGGAAGGCTAAAGGCGACTTTGCAGAAATGATCGTATAACATCGGCCGGTGCAACGATTCCCGCCGCGCATTCCAGCACGTCTCACAGGGCAAGGGTCGGATATCGTATTCCCCACCACAGGGAGCCGCGGCAATCAGGTCCTTATCTTGGCAAATCAGTTCCTTGCGCCATCGGTTCAGTTCAAAGGTTTGATCCTTGCCTCCCGGTTCGATGATAATCGCGATGCTCTCTTGGGGAAGTTGTCGGATGGTGTTCGCGAGATTCTCTTTCCCCTCTGGGCCAAATTCGTTCAACACATTCGATGCCACAAGGATTGTGGGGATATCCGTTGACACGTTCAGGGGATGCCGATTCAGATCACACCCGTCCCACCGCGCCTGCCGTGCCCATCTCTCCGCTTTCTCAAGAACGCCGGAAACCCTTCCCTTTTTGGTGTATGCCAAGCGTTCCGCAAGCGCATCCGCATAAGCCTCCACGGTCTTCCGGGCAAATCCGAGGCAATCGGCACTCGCGTCCGAGCCGACCAGTTGCAGGGAGGTGATCGGAAATGCCGCGCCGTATAAATCACAGACATCTGCCCAAGCGATGAGAAAATCAAGCACCGCGAGGGCCGTGGTTCCGGTTCCCACGCCGATATCTTCCAAGATCAGGTCCCCGGCCAAGCGTTCCTGCCTCACCAGTTCAAACAGGACGAGTTGGAGCTTGCAGACATTCGTGGTCAGATAATACGCGAGATAGGCTTGCAAAAAGCCTTCGAGATAGACCCTCGGTCTGAAATGCCCCCCCTTCTCATAAAAGTCCTTCCATGCTCGGGCCGCATTCTCGACCACCTGAGGATGCTCCCGCAACATCTTCCGTGCATCTTCGTAACGCTTGGCCGGATCAGGAGGCCGATTGAACAGCATCTGAAACTGGGCCGATTCGACAAACGGAGAGATGCGGGCGCGTCTCCCGGGCGCGATGAGGGTCTGCAAGGTCTCCGTCAACGCGGGAGAATAAGGCGTGAAGTAGTTTTTCAAGGGTTCCTTCATTTGAAAATTTTGTCACCGACATCCTCCTTTTCAAGATCGTCCTGAAAGTTCTCCGCCTCCCGGAGAATCTCCCTGTTGCCGAGCTGTCTGAGCCTGTCATTCAGTTCGCCCCATTTCCACGGCCGGTTCTTCTTGTCGAGCGGGGTCCGGGTCTTGAAGGAGAGATACTGGCTCAGAAAGGTCCGGTAGTATTCATCCGAAAATTCCAGCAGCCACTGATCCTGGTCCAGAACCTCGATGTAGAACGGGATGACGTTTCCGTCCAGATTCCACAGGATGTTGAACAGCCGCTGCATGATCGCCGTCTTTCCGCTCTTGCGACGACCCAGCAGCGCGCGGGACTTTGCGAGCTTTTTGGGGATGAGGTCCGTGGTCCATCTGAGCAGCAGATCCATCTCCTGCCTGCGTCCGCAGAACAGGGAGGGACTGCCTATTCTCTCCTCAAACGCGCACACGAAATCTTCCATTGCGCTTTCCTCCTGTTGCAGTTTGAGTTTCCATTTTTCTGATGCCAGTGTTGCCGCCCCGAGCCTCACACCCATCCAATGGCTGTCACCCTGACGCGGTCTATGATCTAGCTGTCTCAGCCCCGCCTCATCCTCCACCGGCGCAAACACGGGCCATGGCAATTGACGCAACCTTCAGTTTCCGCGCATAGTCAGCCGCCTGAGACCTCCGAGGTTTCCAAAACCTCGGGGTCTTATATACAAAAAGCTGTGTACAGGACAAAAACTCGGGAATGAGCGAGAAACCCGGCTTTTTTCCAAACGGGCCGACTTTCCAACCGCAAGAAAAAGCCGGGTTTCTTTTCCCCAATCATTTTTTTGTCCGGTACACAGTACAAAAAGTTATGGCCAGATACTCGTTCCCGAGACTAGTCTTTGTTCTCAAAATAGTCCTTTGTCTCCTTGACGACAATCGGGGTGAGGAGCAGCAGACCGATCAGGTTCGGGATGGCCATCAACCCGTTGAAGGTGTCCGACAAAGACCAGACCAAGTCGAGCTTCGCGACCGCGCCGACGCCCACAAAGAGCACGAACACGATCCGATACGGTTTGACCGCCTGTATGCCGAAAAGATACTCGATGGATTTCTCCCCGTAATAACTCCACCCCAAAATGGTGGAATAGGCGAACAGAACCAGACCGATGGTGACAATGTATGCGCCTCCGGGCATCCCTTTGCTGAAGGCAAAGGTCGTCAGCTCCGCACCGGTCTTTCCGCAGTCCCAAGCACCGGTGAGAATCAGCACCAGGCCGGTCATCGTACAGACAATGATGGTATCAATGAATGTCTGGGTCATGGAGACCAGCGCCTGGGTGACCGGATGCTTTGTCTGTGCGGCAGCCGCCGCGATGGGCGCGCTTCCCAAGCCAGACTCATTGGAGAACACCCCGCGTGCCACTCCCATCCGAATGGCCAGCATCACACTGGAGCCAAGGAATCCGCCGGACGCGGCGGTGGGGGTGAACGCCTGCTTGACGATCAGCGCCAAGGCGGCGGGGATGCTGGTGATGTTCATCACCAAGATGACCAAGGCACCAAGCATGTAGAAGACAATCATCACCGGAACCAGCGTTCCGGTGACCCTGCCGATGTTTTTGATCCCTCCGAGGATGACCAAGGCGGTGAACACCATGAGAACGATGCCAGTGACATAAAAGGGGACATTGAAGGTCGCCTCCATCGCGTCCGCGACCGAGTTGGACTGCACCATGTTCCCGATGCCGAATGCGGCCACCGACGCAAATATCGCGAAGATCGTTCCCATCCATTTCCAGCCGAGTCCCCGGGAAATGTAATACATGGGACCGCCGCTCATGGTCCCCTCTTCATCCGTGGTACGATACTTCACTGCCAAAACCGCTTCCGAATATTTGGTGGCCATTCCCACCAGTCCGGTGATCCACATCCAGAAGAGCGCGCCCGGCCCTCCCATGGCGATGGCGGTGGCCACTCCCGCGATGTTTCCGGTTCCCACTGTGGCGGAGAGGGCCGTCATCAATGCCTGAAAATGGGTGATGTCACCCGGTTCGTCGCCTTCATCCTTCCGCTTGACCAGGGCCAGATAAAGGGAATGCCACAGCTTTCTGAACTGCAGCCCTTTCAGCGAGATGGTCAGCCAGAATCCGGTTCCCACCAGCAGAATCAGCATGGGCGGCCCCCACGCAAACGCGCCGACCTTTCCAACCAGTGCCTCAAAAGAATTCAACAGACCTTCCATAAAACATTGTCCTCCTTAGATAGAAGGTGTTTGAAAACTCCCTTGCCCGTGCCCGAAACTGGGGCATGGGCAACAGGTGTTTTCAAACACCTTCTAGGGTTTGCTTGATGACCACGTTTCTGCTCTGAAGATAAAGAAACCCGGCTTTTTCCCGGGTTTCTTTCCCATTCAACGGGTGAACATCAAGTCAAAAAAAAGATTGCCAAAAGGGCATCCTTCCATAAGTGTAAACTTAAGGATTACTACCCTGCCCTTGGTTCAGGTGGTTTTGCCCTGTCGATACCGGGCTCCCCTAAATCCGTTATAATCAGCTTTTATCTGAAAAATAATCAGATCAGAAAAGCTCATTGTCGAGAATCAACGAGGAAAGAGCAATCATACCGATAAGCTCCCCTCCCTCCTCGACCGGAGCTCTTCGTATGCCGGCCCGGTTAATCAGACGGGCAACATAGCGTATGTCCATGTCAGCCGGTACAGTGATAATGGGCTTTGTCATGATTTCATAGACATTCACCACATCCGGGGAGCGACCAGGTATTATCACCCCTCTGATAAAATCCTGAACGACCACTATGCCCCAAGCATCATCGGCATGCCGTTTTTTGACAAGAAGAGAAAACTCTTTTTCAGAACGCATTTTGGCGGCAGCCTCCCTGGCCGTGGCCATGCCGTCAATGGACACAATCCCCTTACGCATCACGTCCCTTGCCCGAATTATCGAGGTGTTGTCAGTTGCCATGATTTTCTCCCTCCATAAAAACAAATGTCATTGCGGCATCTTTCAGTTTGCCTGAAAGGTGGTTCACACTTTTCAGTTTGCAGTTCCGCGTTTAGGCGGTGCGAGACCGCCTAAAGGCGGAACTACAAACTGGAAAGATGCCGTCATTGCTTAAAAATAACTTTCCCGAACTTCTTTTTCAAATTTTTCCATCTGGCTTTCCAGACCCACAACATGTTCAATCGGAACCACGAAGGCAATGCCGGTTCCCGGCTTGTGGAATTTTCCCGCTTCCTTTATGGCGTTCAAAATTTTGGCAACAAGATGCTCTTCAATAAGGAGCAGGATAATGTCGGTCTGCGCCTCCAGAGAAAGGCCGAAAAATGTTTTCGCCTCCTTGATGCCAGTCCCCCTAGCCGGTATGATGGTTGCCCCGGTGGCACCTGCCCCTTTTGCCGAATCAACAATATGGTCAGTGATATCCGGCTTTACCGAGGATAAAATAAGTTTGAAGCGCATTATTTCTCTCCATGTAATTTTGTTTTGCGTTGAGTGAACCAGTGCATTAACTGAGCATAGCCCATAACGGTTATAATTGGAAAAAGACTGGCAAAGGCAATAAGGCCAAAACCGTCCAGAGCAGGATTTCGTCCAGGCACGGTGGCAGACAGTCCAAGACCCAGCGCGGCCACCAGCGGCACAGTGACGGTTGAAGTGGTGACCCCGCCCGAATCATACGCCAGAGGAATGATGCTTTTGGGGGCAAGCAAGGTCTGTACAATGACGATCATATAGCCGACAAGAATGTACAGATAAAGCGGAGTGCCGGAGACAATGCGAAATGTTCCAAGGCTTATTCCAAAAGCGACTCCGAGGGCAACAGTGATTCTCAGACCCCACTGACTGATCGTCCCGGCTGACACCTCGCTGGCCTTGTAAGCCACGGCTATGAGAGATGGCTCGGCGATGGTGGTTGCAAAGCCGATCATGGCCGCAAAAAGATACACCCAGCCATACGCCT
>JAOZRQ010000475.1 GCA_029940115.1 Desulfobacterales bacterium | reverse complement strand
GGATGAAGGATGAAGTTTGAAGGATGAAGGATGAAGTTTGAAGGATGAAGGATGAGGGGTTTCGCGGGTTGCCCCGACAACAGATGTCGAGGGCAGGCCTTGTCGTTTGCCGTTCGCCTCTCGGCCGTTCATGATGTCCAGTATGGATTTGCCCAAATGGGACCGCAAGATCTCATCGCAACGATCCAGCGCGTCGCGAAAGGTCGGCTGGGTCTCATACAGTCTGCGGCCCATGCCCGCGTATTGGGATCCTTGGCCAGTAAAGAGAAACGCGACTTTGGGGGGACGGATATCCTTGACTCGTCCTCGGAAACTGCCGGATGGGGTCTCGCCTGCCGCGACGGCTCGCAACCTTTCCCCTGCTTGGGGGAGCGAATCGGTGACAATCGCCAAGCGATGACTGAAATGGGAACGGGTCGTGTTGGCACTGAAGCAGACGTCGGCCACAGTCTCCGCGGGGTCATGATCCGCGTCAAGGGATGCCGCATAAGACTGGGCCAACTGCCTTAAAGCGGTCTCCGTCTTCGCGGAGAGCGTCAGCAGATGCAGGGGACGGTCGCCTTTCAGCGGCTCATGGTCCCTCGGAGGCGATGAGGCTTGGGCGGGTGCCTCCTCCAGCACGAGATGGGCATTCGTGCCGCTGGCCCCAAAGGAACTGAGCCCTGCGAGACGCCTGCTCTCCCCACGGGGCCATGGCACCGCCTCGGTGGGCACCCGCACGGGGAGTTCGTCCCAAGGAATGTGGGGATTCGGTTCTTTCAGGTGCAGATGGGGCGGAATCCGCTCATGCTGAAGCGCGAGCACGACCTTCATCAGACCCGCGATCCCGGCCGCGGCCTCCAAGTGGCCGATGTTGGTCTTCACCGTGCCAATGAGCAACGGATGGTCGGGGGGGCGTCCCTCACTCAACACCGCGGCGGTCGCGGCCACCTCAATCGGATCCCCCAAGCCGGTGCCGGTGCCATGCGCCTCCACATAGTCAATCTCCGCGGGGGCCACCTGGGCGCGTGACAGGGCCTGACGAATCACCGTCTGCTGGGCCGGCCCGTTGGGCACGGTGAACCCGCCACTGGCCCCATCCTGGTTGACGGCCGACCCTCGGATCAGGGCAAGGATCGGGTCATTCCCCTGTTGAGCATCCGAGAGGCGTCTGAGTACAATTGCCGCGCACCCCTCGCCCCGCACATAGCCGTCCGCTGAAGCATCAAAGGTCTTGCACCGGCCATCCCGCGAGAGCATTCCGGTCCGAGAGGGGACGATGCTTGATTCAGGAGAGCAGATCAGATTGACACCGCCGGCCAAGGCCATGTCGCATTCGCGTGTGCGAAGGCTCTGACAGGCCAGATGGACCGCGACCAACGCGGACGAGCAGGCGGTGTCAACGGCCATGCTGGGTCCTTGCAGTCCCAGGAAATAGGAGAGACGGCCGGCTGTGGCATTCAGCGCGTTCCCCATGCCGAAATAGGCGTCGATCTGAGACGGCCCTCCGGATTGGAGGACTCTGTTGGCGTAGTCATTGGTGGTGATGCCGATGAAGACGCCCGTCGGACTCCCCACCAGTCGATCCGGAACTTGGCCGGCGTACTCCAAGGCTTCCCAACCGAGCTCCAACATCAAGCGTTGTTGTGGATCCAGGGTCATCGCCTCTCGGGGGGAGATGCCGAAAAATTGCGGGTCAAACTGCTCGATGTCTTGGAGGAATCCCCCATGACGGGAACAGATTTTCCCCGGGGCGTCGGGATCCGGATCATAATAGGCGGCCATGTCCCAGCGATTGGGGGGCACTTTCGTGATTGCGTCCGTGCCGTCACGCAAGGACCGCCAAAACGACTCCGGATCGGTGGCCCCGCCGGGGAATCGGCAACTCATGCCAATGATGGCAATCGGCTCTGTTTTGGCGCGCTCAACGGCTTCAAGTTTGGCGCAGGCATCATCAAGCGCCTGCAACATCCGCCGAGATGACGGCATGGGGTGTTCTTTTGGGCTGTCCATATTCGGTTATCAAGGGTTAAGGGTTAAGGGTTAAGGGTTAAGGGGAGTCCCAAGTTTACACTTGTCCTCAGTTTGTCGTTCCGCCTTTAGGCGGTGTGACACCGGAACGACAAACTGAGGAATCCGCCGGGTATTTTCTTTTTCGGAAATCGTCTAAGCTGTGATGCTTGTTCAGTCAAAGAAACCAAGTTTTTTGAAAACTTGTCGAACAAAGTTTATGTTAAAAGTTCTGGGTATTTACAAATCATCGACATCTTCTTTCAGTTTCTCAAAAACGTCATCCGGGTCAAATCAGCATCAACATGTGATGACAGCCCCGTCAGTTCAATGCCCGGTCGCCTCCGGTGTCACACGGTGGGTGTCGTTCCAGATGGATGGCGGCAACCGTCTCACTGTTCGCATTTGACAAATTCCAGGACACAGGGATTCGGTTCAGGCTCTTGATATGTCAATCGGGTGATGGAACCTGTCCCGTCACCTGCAAACGATATCTCATTCAGCGTTCCCTCCACACAAAAGTGATTGCCAGCTTTGTGAAGCAATCGCAATTGGGTGGGGTGATCCAGGAACAATCGGTTCTCCTTCGCCACAATGACCAGTGTCTCATCCGAATCGTTCTGCCGATAGGTGCCGACAAGGTCGGACAACGGATTGAGCGGGGTGCAATGCTCTGTCAAGGGAGGGATGGCGAGAAATTCGGCAATCTGTTGGTTATATGCGTCCCACTCCCCTTGGCTGTTTTCCATGGCCAGTTTCTTGAGGGTCAGTTCGGCAAAGAGGGCATCGGTCAGCTCCTTGCAAGTTTGGAAAAATGCCACCACGTCATCAAAGGTCTTGCCCCCTGATGGCGGGTCAGGAATGATCTGAAAGAGAAGTTCCTCAAACTCCGGTCCGCGTCTGTCACAATTCTTCCGTAATGCCTGGGCAACGTCATCCTGATGATAATAGATGAACAGAGGGCTTAAGGGCGCGATCATCTCCTGAACATGCAAGATGTGCGTTCGCATGGCCTCCTTGTCTAAACCTGATCGCGACATCACGTTCAGCGCGGTCTGGAAAAAGGCGCTCTCCATCAGGCAAATCTGTTCCGTCCCGGTGAGGGAGGCCACAAGCCGCCTCCAATTGGGCAGGGCATTCTGGTGAACCTCATGGGCCGGGAGTCGAAACAGATCCTCACACGGATAAATCGGATGGGCCACCTCATGTTCATAAACCCATTTTGCCTGATGCCCATTCCGTTGCAAATTTAGGGCGAGGTATTGGGCGGTATATGACTTTCCTGAGCCGGAGAGGCCGTCAATCAGGATCAGATTGGTTTGGATCATCTTTTTTCTTCCTCATTTTCATGGCAAAGCTCCACCCCGTGACGGTCATTGACGGGCTGCTGTCAACGCCATCCTGTGCGGGAGGCGGAGCCCCCGACCATCTGTCACGCCACGAGACAGGGGCTCGGGGCGAAAGGTATTTTTGCTGTCATGCCGTCTGTGCGGGAGCCTCTGGCCATCCTCGTCACGAGGCGGAGCCTCGGGACGAAAGGGGGCGGCGTGAAGGCCGCCGGGTTTTGACGGAAAACGCTATTCTTTCCGCAATTTGGTCGCAATGTCCTTCTTCCTGAGATATGACTCAAGCTTCTTCTCAAACCCGTGTTTGCTGAAAAAGGCCAGCCGGAGTTCCCTGCCGGAAAAACGGTCTTTGTGAAGACGGACAGCCTTTTCCACGAATTCGTCCACGGTTCTTTCGGTGATCTTGTTCAGATATCTGGGAAGATGATTCTTGCACTGGGCCATGATGACGAACTCCCCTCCCTCCACGAGGACGTCGATCTCCTCGCCGCTCGGCAGATGATAGCCGATTGTGGGGGTGAACGCCGTGACGTCGATTCCCCCCGTGATCCCGCCCCTGCTGGCGATGACATCTCGGATGAGCGTCAGCAGCACCTCCTGCTCATAATAACGGCCCTTCAGATTGTTGTGCATGCCCCGCAGCACATCGAGCTTTTCGCGCAGATCCTCCGCCTCGGCGAGGCCCAGCTCCAATTTTTCGGCACGCTCCCCGAGATCATCCAGCATGTTGTCGTTCCTGAGATAGGTGTCGAACTCGTCAACGGGCAGTCCGTAGAGGTCGGCATTGACCGTCATCAGCACCTTCTTCAGGGTCCGGTCGAACACGCCGCCGTACCTGCCGCCATTCTCCTCTATCAGGTCGTATTTGTGAAGCAGTCTCAGCTCCCCCCGGAGTTTCTCCTCATCCATGTCGAGGGGCATGGCCTTCTTCAGCTGGCTCGGATAGTACCACTCCCCCTCGTGCCTGCACAGGAAATAGGTGATCTTGCGGAGGTTGACGCTGTTGACGCCGTTCATGGCATGAGACAGATACTCCTCCCAGTCGCTCCTGATCCGGCCCCTTCCGACCTCCCAGGCCAAGGCCCTGTCAACATCGTCAAGGGTGGAAATCCCGGGCTTGCCCATGTTCGGCGTCAGCAGGTCGACGATCCGTCCCGGGACATTGTTGGTGACATGCACGATGTATTCGGCGGTCTCCCTGTCAATCCGACATCCGAAAAATTTGGCGTAGTTCAGTGTCATCTCCGCGGATTCGGTCTCGTCCATCTTCGGCACGGAGACCTCGGTGAACCGCTGGGGCAGCCACCGCATCAGATCGTGGGACACGACCCCCATCAGCGATCCGGTGATGAGCAGGGGGGCCACCCGGCTCTCGGCCGGCGACATGTACGCCTTGCAGGGGTTATCCTCAACCCCGGCGTCGATGTGCATGTTCAGGTACTGGAATTCGTCGAGCATCTGCACGACCTGCTCCTCCGTGCCCACCGCCGTGGCGAACCCCCGGGGGACCCCCACCGCCCGGATCACATACTCGTAGGGCGGCATTTCCAACTGCGACACGCGCAGATTGTTCTCCAGATGATACATGATCTCATCCTTGTTCGGGAGTGACAGCGGGGCGATCTCCCTCATGAGCGTCCCGATGTCCGCCATCTGCTTCTCCGGCTGGACGGCCCTCCGGTTCCAGGTGATGTCCCGGGTGTAATATCCGACAACCTGCATGTAGAAGGAGATGGTGAAGTCGGTGAGGAATTTCCTGCCGCTCCGATCCCCCTCGGTGAACTCGTAATAAAAAGGGATCAGCCCCCTGTGTTCGCTGTGCAGGATGTTGTACAGGCGCTCGAGGATCAGACTCTTTCCGATCTTGCGCCGGCCTAAGAATGCGATGCTCCGGCTCAGTTGTTTCCTGACATTGCTCGCCCAGTTGTAAAGAAATTCCAATTCCTCAACACGCCCGATAAAGCGAGACGGATCGCCCACCCGCTCTTTGATGGCGAATTCGATGCCTTCTAAGTGCCAGTGATGGTCTTCCTTCGGTTTGAGCAGTTTCTCCATGTTTATTCCCCTCAATTCAGTATGGTGCGGTGCAAAAAACCGCTCCGCTCTATTTTTGCACTCCGAAGGTCGGGCCGCAGCGTGCGGTGCAAAAAACCGCTTCGCTCCATTTTTGCACTCC
>JAOZRQ010000056.1:15865-19424 GCA_029940115.1 Desulfobacterales bacterium | reverse complement strand
GCGACCGACGGCCGCCGTGTTCCGTGACATCAAATAAGACCGGCCTCTCCAACGACACTTCGACAAGCTCAGCGACCGACGGCCGCCGTGTTCCGTGACATCAAATAAGACCGGCCTCTCCAACGACACTTCGACAAGCTCAGCGACCGACGGCCGCCGTGTTCCGTGACATCAAATAAGACCGGCCTCTCCAACGAGGTTAAGAAGGGGGTTAAGAAGGGGGTTAAGAAGTTCCGTGACATCAAATAAGACCGGCCTCTCCAACCGGTCTCGTAGGAGTAGCCCTCCGACGTGAGCTGTTCCGTGACATCAAATAAGACCGGCCTCTCCAACAATTACTTGTACTTTATCACTAATATCCTTTTTCATATTATGTTCCGTGACATCAAATAAGACCGGCCTCTCCAACAACTGGATATCACAGCAAAATCCATTTTGCCAGAAAAGACAGGTCACAAGTTTCTTGAAACATTTCAATCCATTGGCTGGAGAAGCCGGTGGTTACGAAGATCGGATGGGACATTTGGGAACCCCTCCGGATCCGGAAGGGGGTGGGACACAACCTGCGGATATGACACATCTTCTCATCATCAGGATGCCGGGGGTCCGGTCTCCTGATCTTATACCATCCCGCTGAAAAGGCCGGCGATCGTTTCTCCCTGTCATGTCAGGGATATCTGTGGAGAGGCGGGTCTTGGGGAAAAATGAGCCGGGTCTGGAGGATTCCCTCGGGTCCAATTTGGAAACAGGCCCCACCTAATGACAGGCAACGTCTCTCTTGACATCAGGGCCAGATTTTCCCTCTGTCCAATCTTATAACCGAACAGAATGTAACCCTTTTCTCAGCCGATGTCAAGACATTCTCACATTTTTTTCACGTTCACGATTTCAATGCGGCATAAAGTCGTTCCATGTCGCTCAAAACACGAACAAATGGGGTGGGTATGGTGATATGACAGCGGATTTTCAGGATGAAACGGATGTTCCCGTTTCCGTAGCCGATCCGGAATGACAGAGCGTATCCGTTTCATCCTTTTGATCCGTTGTCATATTCACGATCATCTTCCTAAAATCCGTTATAATCAGCTTTTTTTCAGCCCACTCCGCCCACTCGAATACCGGCTGTTGTAAACCACCGGCTGGTAATCCTCCCCCTGCTCCAGCAATCCCCGCATCACCGTGATCTGATCCCCGATCAGTTTGAGAAGATTGTCGGTGGCCCATCGCTTTTCAAGACGTTGGATCAGGAATCGCCGGTCCTCCAGCTTGATCTTCCCCTCATCATCCATCTTCGGTTGCCGGCCCTTCCCGATCATCCCCAGGACCACCCGATCCACCGCCCAGGGCCGGAACTCCTCCATCAGATCATAGACCAGGCTCGGCCGTCCCCGCTGGGGCGTGTGCAGGAAGCTGAAATGGGTGGAGAGTCCATGCTGGAGGATGCACTGATGCACCCTGGCCCCGAGGATCGCATATCCATAGTTGAGCAGGCAGTTCACCGGATCGGTTGCGCCCTGCCTCACCCGTCCCGGAAAGCCCATGGACGCGGGAACCAACGCCTTGATCACCCCCCAGTAGGGAATCGCGGCCCGACCCTCCGCGCTGAAGACGCGGTCCCGCATCAGCCTCATATCCCCGATAGGCTTCATCTCCTTCAACTCCCCCATCATCTTGGGCAGTTTCCGCTCATATTCGGCCATCATGGACGCGAAGGCTGGGTCCTTCTTCCTGCCGGCCCCCTTGAAATACTTCATCAGGGACAACTGGTTTTTGATCTTTCCCGTGACAAGGGCCCGGCTCAGGTTCAGGATCGCGTCCGGGTCCTCCTGCAAACGGATCTGGGCCGCCTGACGCTCGGGCCATCTCGACTCCACCGGCGCGAGCACAGAGGAGCGCCCCTTCAGATCCGGAAAAAAGAAGATCGGGATGTCGTTCTCCATGCAGAGCCGCACGGCTCCGCCAGAGAGACTCACCCCTCGGCAGCGACCACCACCGACGCCACCCGCAGGGCCGACACCTCTTGCAGGGTCTCCTGGTCTCTCGCAATCTTCAACATCCCGCTCGACTTCCGCAGGGACAGGCCATGGGTTTCAAGGTAAAGAGTGGCTGGCATGGGCAAATCTCCCTTATCAGTGAATCAGTGATCAGTGACCAGTTTGTCGTCCCGAAATCCGAAAAAGTGCGCTTTAGCGTACTTTGGCTTTCAGCCGGGGAATTGATTCCCCGGCTTGGACGTTCGCTTTCAGCCGGGGAATTGATTCCCCGGCTTGGACGTTCGCTTTCAGCCGGGGAATTGATTCCCCGGCTTCTCTCCCTAATCCCCGACCCAGTTCCAGACAGCCTGCCCGCCCTTATACACCCCATAAGTGACCGCGGCCGCGCCCCCGACGATGATGACGCCCATGACCACCGGCCCCCCGACTGCCGATGTGACAACAGCGGTGGCTGCGGCACCGGTTGCGGAGCTGCCGAGCGCACTGGCCGCGGCCGTCGTGACCCCGCTCAGTCCCAGCGTGGAGACCGCGGATGCGGTGCCCGCGTACCCGGCCAGCGTGCCAGCTCCGGAAACGGCCGCCGATCCGACACTGTAGACCACCACACCTCCCGCGGTGGCACCGCCATAAGCGGCTTCTTCAAGACTGTTATCCTCTCCGTTTGCCGCGTCGGTGCAACCGGAATAGCCAGCATGGAGAACCCTTCCCGCAGCCCTCTCAAGTCCCCCCGCATCAACAGCCGGGGACGAGACGGCAAGACACAAGACAATGATGATCAGCATGTTTCTCATGGCAACCCTCCTTTTGTTGTAGGACGATTTTCCAAATCGTCCGAATCCATATTGACAGTCCAGATCACGCACTTCAGTTCGTAGTTCCGCCTTCAGGCGGTCTCACAGCCGCCTAAAGGCGGAACTACGAACTGTTGCGCTCCGATCCCGCTCACCACCGGATGTCAAGCCCCTGCGGGTTGACGCTGACCTCTGAAGGGGCGTCTCCGTCGAGGCTCTTGATCAGGCTGAACCCGCCGCCCAGAATGCAGAGCAGCCCGCCGCCGACCAGCAGGGCGAGCTTGCTGGTCGGTTCGGGATCGACGATCGCGGCCCGGACCAGCCACACGCCCACGCCGGCGAGTCCTGCGGATGAAAGTGCCCCGATCGGGCTGGCCTCCGTCTGTTGCCTCTTTTCCAGCGACCTGATCGCCTGAGCCAGTTCCTTGGTCGAATCGGATGTCTCGATTGGGTTCATTTCTCACCTCATTTGATTGATGATTGTTGTCTTGGAAGATCATCAGCGCCCGGAACCTGATGCCGCTTTGCCGGTTTGGGCAACATCTCCGATCTCTAAATCTAAAACATTAGTCGCTTGGTTTCTCAATTTTGTGACATGGCATCAGAATTTTTTCAGATGTCATACTTTCCGTCGGAATGTCCTCTGACACCCTCTGATATATAAGTCGGCCATTCTCCCGATTTTGTGACATCACCGCAACATTTTTTTCAGATGTCATGCTTTCCGTCGGAATGTCCTCTGACGCCTTCTGATGATATATAAGTCGGCCATTC